>JAWXCP010000051.1:0-13635 GCA_034408685.1 Hyphomicrobium aestuarii
CCGCGATATCGCGGCCGGGCAGTGCGACATTGCCATTGGCAACACGTACTATATGGCCGCCATGCAGGCCAATCCCGAGCAGAAGGCGTGGGCCGACGCCGTGCGCATCATCTTCCCCAACGCCGCCGATCGCGGATCGCATGTGAACATCTCGGGGGCGGCGCTCGCGGCCCACGCGCCAAACAAGGCAAGCGGAATTCAGCTGATCGAGTTCCTGGCGTCGAAAGATGCGCAGACGATCTATGCTTCGGCCAATTCCGAGTATCCCGTTGTCGAAGGGATCGAACCAACGGCGGGGCTGAAGGCTCTGGGTGCGCTCAGGGCCGATCCGATCCCGCTCAAGACCGTTGCTGGCCTCCGCAAGGCGGCGTCTGAACTGGTCGACAAGGTCAAGTTCGACCAAGGTCCCGGTAGCTGAGCGCGGGTGCATTAGAACGGGTGCCGCAGAACCGGCGCCCGCGAACAGTCACCTGAGCGCTGACACGACAGCATTGGAATGTCCGCGTTGGTAACTGTGTGGCGTTACCAGAGAACCGCCAGCTGACGCGCGCCAAACGACCTGCCGTCGTCAGCATCGGGAGATCGTCATGTCGAATGATCCGCCAGAGCGACCGGCGCAGCCGAGGGCACGCTGGACGCTGATCGAGGTCCATCATGGGCCGCCCGATCCAGCTCGCGAGCTGAACCGGCTCGTCGGATTTGGGTTCCGTTGTGGTATGACCTGTTTGCAGCCCTCGTCGAGCTGGGATGCACACAACGCCTGTGAGGCGTTGCGCAACAGCCTATGTCAGCTCGGGCTGACGCACACGACGGCGAGCGGCTTCCTCGCCTGGAGCCTTGCCGTCCTATCGGATGCACAGCGACCGATCATAGTGCTTCCGATCGCGGCGACGGGGTTCAGCCGCGATGAGTGCCTTGCGGTCTCGCTTGTCGCGGCCTGCCAACACGACACGTGTCCAGCTTTGCGCGCCTGTGCGATGGCCCTTCTCGGGACCGATGACCCGTCGCGGGCGCTGGCTGCTACTGGCGACCTTGCCAATTGCCTGCTTGTCGACAATCGTCGGCTCGAGCCTTCATTTATCGCGACGCCTGAAGGATTAACCGCATCGGCCAACGCCCAACAGGCACGATTGCTGGCGGCATTGACACCGAACGATAGGCCCAACTGACGGCATGACGTATCTCACTCCACCGGTCTGGCTGACGCGCGGCTTGGTTCGCAGCCGCGCCCGGCTGATCACATGGCGGCGCCAACGGCGTGCCTCGCCGTTGTGGAGCGTTACCGTCGGCGGGCTTTTGGTGCTGCTTTTGCTACCGATTCTATCGGTCGCCGTACTGGCGTTCCAGTCAACCGACAACGTCTGGCCCCAGCTGCTGGCGACGGTGCTTCCAGCCGCGTTGCGCGATACGCTGTTGCTTGCGAGCCTTTCCGGGTTCGCAACGCTTGTCGTCGGCACGGGGGCCGCTTGGCTCGTCACGATGTACCGGTTTCCCGGGCGGGCGCTGCTCGACCGGCTGCTGGTGATCCCGCTCGCCATGCCGGCCTACATTCTCGCCTACGCCTACTCCGACCTGCTCGCCTACGCCGGACCCATTCAATCCGCGATGCGCGCGGCGTTTGCGCTGCCGCCGGGAACGTCGGCATTGCTGCCTGAGATCCGGTCGCTTGGCGGCGCGGTGTTTGTCATGTCAGCGGCACTCTACCCGTATGTGTACCTCGGTGCACGGGCGAGCTTTGTGCAGCAATCGGTGTGCGCGCTCGAGGTTGCCCGCACGCTGGGGCGCACGCCGATGGGCGCGTTCTGGTCGGTTGCCCTCCCGATGGCGCGGCCAGCGCTCGTTGCCAGTGTCGCGCTGGTGATGATGGAATGCCTCGCCGATCTTGCAGCCGTCCAGCATCTTGGCGTAACGACCTTGACGTCGAGCATCTACACGACGTGGCTTCAGCGCAGCAACATCGGCGGCGCGGCCCAGATCGCGATGGTGCTCCTGGCCCTGGTTGCCGCCGTAACCATGCTCGACCATGTCGGCAGCCGGGAGGGGCGGACGCACGCAACCACGGGCCGCTATCGGTCGATCCCGTTCCACGAACTGACCGGCATCAAGGGCTGGATCGCGTTCGGGGTCTGCGCGGTGCCGTTCGTGATCGGGTTCCTGGTGCCCGCGCTTGTCCTCGCCCGGCACGCCCTATGGAACTACGCCGAGGCGCTTTCGGCGGGGTGGCTATTGGCTGCCTGGCACAGCCTGTCTCTTTCGGCGGTTGCAGCTGCTGTCGCCGTCGCGATGGGACTGTTGTTCACCTACGCCCAGCGCGTCGCCCCGAACGGTTTGACCCGGCCGGCGGTGAAACTCGCCGGGCTGGGCTACGCGCTACCCGGCACGGTGCTCGCGATCGGATTGCTGATCCCGCTCGGGGCCTTCGACAATGCGCTCGATGGCGCCATGCGCGCTTGGTTCGGTGTGTCGACCGGCTTGATCCTGACCGGGTCCATCGCCGCCCTGACGCTCGCCTATGTCACGCGGTTCCTCGCGGTGGCGATTGGTGCGCTCGATGCTGGGCTCTCGCGCATCTCGCCCAACCTCGATGCAGCCGCCCGCGCGCTCGGCGAAACCGCGCTATCGGCGCTGTTCCGTGTTCATCTGCCGATGCTGACGCCAGCACTCGCGGCTGGCGCGCTCTTAGTGTTCGTCGATGCGATGAAGGAACTGCCAGCGACACTGCTGATGCGGCCGTTCAATTTCGACACGCTGGCGACCCACGTTTACGCGATGGTCGCTGTCGAACAGTTCGAACAGGCGGCACCGGCGGCGTTGATGATCGTCGCGGCTGGTCTCGTGCCGGTTCTGTTGCTGCACCGGACATTGGCCGAGGGCCGATCCGGCGGCGGGTAAAGTAGCGGCGAACCCATAACAAAGCCGCCCCCACATGTCTGCGGAGGCGGCCAATGATCTACCTTAAAGCTTAGCGGCTGCCAGCTTGAAGGGCTGCGATGCGGTCTTCGAGCGGCGGGTGGGTCGAGAACAGTTCCATCAGGCCCGGCGAGGCACCAATGCCCATGGCAGCTACGCTCTGCGGTAACGCTCCGGTCTGCATCTGCTGGAGGCGGGCCAGGGCCGAGATCATCGAACGCGGCTCACCCATCAGGGCTGCCGCACCGGCATCGGCGCGGAATTCGCGATGACGCGAGAACCACGCGACGATCATCGACGCGATGACACCGAACAGGATCTGGAACACGAGCGAGACGACGAATGATGCGATGCCGTCGCCGTTGCCGTCTTTGTTGATCGCCTTGTCGGCGAAGTAGCCGATGATGCGCGAGAAGAACACGACGAAAGTGTTCACAACGCCCTGGATCAGGGTCAACGTAACCATGTCGCCGTTCTGGATGTGGGCGACCTCGTGGGCGAGGACGGCCTCGATCTCGTCGTGGTTCATACTTTCCAGCAGACCGGTCGAGACGGCAACCAACGCCGAGTTTTTGAAGGCGCCGGTGGCAAACGCATTCGGGTCGCCCTCGTAGATGGCAACCTCTGGGGTCTTCAAGCCAGCACGCTCCGACAGGCGGGCGACGGTATCGACCAACCAGCGCTCGTCGGCATTCTGCGGATCGGTGATGACCTGCGCGCCGGTCGACCACTTGGCCATCGGCTTCGAGATCAGCAGCGAAATGATCGAGCCGGTGAAGCCGATCACGGCGGACAGGGCCAGGAGGGCACCGAGGTCGAGACCGCCCGGTCCGGCGTAACGGCCGATGCCGAGCAATTGGACGACGACGGCGATAACGACAAGGACCGCGATGTTCGTCGCGAGGAACAGGGCGATACGCTTCATGGGCAGGTCAGCTCCGAAAATTCAACGGGACCTACGGCGGTGCAGACCCCTGTTGACGTTGCGATATGGGTGCGGTCTGCCCGTTTGTGTAGGGGTCGGCTTGATCGAGCGGGCGACAGGCCCGAGCGCCGGGGCCGAGCGCCGGATCGAAGCGCCGGATCGAAGCGCCGTTTAGCCACCGAATTTTCGGAAAAAGCCCCATAGTTCGGGGGCGGCGCGGTCGACCGGCATCCGGTCGAGCGAACGGACCAGCTCTATGTCGGCATCTGGGTTGCAGCCGCTCCATTTGGCCTTGGTGACTTTGCCCAACTGCGGCGTTTGAACGAGTGAGCGGCAGCCGAGGTTGCGGGCGAGCGCCGCGGTTGGATCGGGGATCGTCGCGGCTGCGGTACCGCCTGCCACGCTCCCGGCGACGCTGGTCGACGCGGTGGCCGGCTTGCGAGCGTCATCGGCCGACGTTCCCGAGATCAGCGACACGCGCGGCGGCGAGGGCTTGCAATCGAACGGCGGCGCTGTGCCGACCACGCCATAGGCCGCAAACCGCGAGCCTTGGCTGCAGGCCAGCCGCATGGCCATGTGTCCCCCGGTCCCGATGCCCGCCAAATAAAGCCGGTTAGGATCGGCGATGTTTTGCGAAACCAGCGCGTCCGCCAGCCGGTTCAGAAAATCGACATCGTCGAGTTCGGTTGCATCCGCACTGCTCCAGCCGGTCCCGGCGGCCTGCGGATAGACCGCAATGAACCCTTCGGTATCGGCCAGCTTGTTGAGGCCCAGTATCGCGCCGGTCTGGTCGGCACGCGTGCCCGAAGGGTGCAGCGCGAACACCACGGCGCCTGGTTTGCCAGACACCAGCAGCTTGTTGGGCGTGTACCTGACGAACAGCCGGATTTGCCCGCCGACAAGAACGCTCTCGTAGCCGGGCCCGCCTCCGACGACGGTACGGGCACCTCCGATCGCTGGCGCCCGTAACAACCGGCCGCGCTCCACCCGGGTCAAGATGCGGTCGCGGATTTGGGACCCTGTGGCGGCTGCTGCAGGGCTTGGACCGTAGGTGGCCGGCACCACCCAAGCTGCGGAAAGAACAACAGCGGCGGCCCATAGACGAGCGTGTCGCGACATCTTTGGTCCCGTGTCTGGTGTCATCATCGGCCTGCACATACTGCTGGAGCTGCGGTTCTCTCGACTTTCGAACCGGCAACACTCCATGGCTTAGACCTTTGTGCGGCTCTCGACCAGCACGCCGCGGTCCATTTTCAGCACGCGATCCATGCGGCCGGCAAGTTCGAGGTTGTGCGTTGCAATCAGCGCCGCCACGCCGGTCTCATGGAACAACGAGATCAACTCGCGGAACACCAACTCGGACGTTTCGGGGTCGAGGTTGCCGGTAGGCTCGTCGGCGAGGATCAGCGCGGGATTGTTGGCAAGCGCGCGGCAGATCGCCGTTCGCTGCTGTTCGCCACCGGATAATTCGGCTGGACGGTGGTGAAAGCGCGCGCCGAGCCCGACGGCTGACAGCAGGTCTTTGGCCCGCGCCTCGGCCACAGCCCGCGAGCGGCCGAGGATCAATTGCGGGATCACGACGTTCTCGAGCGCGGAGAACTCGGCCAGCAATTGATGGAACTGGTAGACAAAGCCGATGTCCTGGCGGCGGGCGGCCGTCCGCTCGCGATCGGTGAAGCCCGTGCAGTCGCGGCCATTGACCAGAACGCGCCCGCTATCGGCGGTTTCTAAGAGACCCGCGATATGGAGCAAGGTCGACTTGCCCGAACCCGATGGGCCGACGAGGGCGACGGCTTCACCCCGGCGGACGGTAGCCGACACGCCGTTCAGGACGTGCAGCGTCCGCTCGCCTTGCCGGAATGCGCGGCGCAGGTCGTGTAAAACCAGCACTGGCGGCGCAGAAAGATTCGTATCGCCGTGGCTGGAAGCGTGCGGGCCGGAAGCGTGCGGGCTGGAAGCGTGCGGGCCGGAAGCGTGCAGGGCTGGGGCCTGGTGGTGCGGGGCATCGATGACGGGAGCTTGGGTCATTCGTAGCGCAGTGCCTCTACGGGATCGAGGTTAGCGGCCCGCCAGGAGGGATAGAGCGTGGCGAGAATCGAGATCATCAGGGCCATCAGCACGATCCCTGCGGTCTCCATGGCGTCGATCGCCACCGGCATCTTGGACAGATAGTAGACGTTGGGGTCGAACACGGTCCGCCCAGACAGCCACTGGATGGCTTGTCGCACCTCTTCGATGTTCCAGCAGAAGATGACGCCGAGGACGAAGCCAGCCAACGTGCCAACCACGCCGATCGCGGCTCCGGTGATCAAAAACACGCGCATGATCGAACCGCTCGACGCACCCATGGTGCGCAGTACGGCAATGTCGCGGCCTTTGTCCTTCACCAGCATCATCATGCCCGAAATGATGTTGAGCGCGGCGACGATGATGATCAGCGACAGGATGATGAACATCGTGAAGCGCTCGATCTTCAGTACCTCGATGAACGTCGCGTTGCGCTCTTTCCAATTCTGGCTGACGAGCTGACTATCGACTGCGGCCAGCGCCGGGGCAAAGCTTTCGACGCCTTCGGGATCTTTCACGAGAAGTTCAAGGACGTCGACCGTATCGCCGCGCGTGAAAAACTTCTGCGCCTCGGGCAACGGCATGAACACGATCGACTTGTCGTATTCGCTCATGCCGACCTCAAAGATCGCCGTGATCGGGTACGGCTTGGTCCGTGGCGACGTGCCGAACGGCGTGGTCGCCCCGCGCGGGGACACCAGCGTGATACTATCGCCAAGCTTGAGGCCCATGTTGTTGGCCAGCCGGATACCGATCGCAACGCCCAGACTGGTATCGAACCCATCGATGGTGCCGTAGCGCACGTTACCGGCCAGGATCGGCAGCGACTTCAAGCCGGCTTCAGGGACGCCGCGCACCATCGCCCCGGTGCTATGGGCCGGTGACGAGGCCAGCACTTGTGCCTCGATCAATGGCAGAACATGGTCGACGCCAGACATGGCCTTGAGCTTGGCGGCGGTTTCCTTCCAGTCGGTGAACGGGATACCGCCTTTCGACGTGATGATGTGCCCATTGAGGCCCAAGATTTTTGCAAACAGCTCGGTCCGGAACCCGTTCATCACGGCCATGACGATGATTAGCGTGGCAACGCCGAGCATGATGCCGAGGAACGAAAACCCGGCGATGACCGAGATGAACCCTTCCTTCCGCCGGGCACGCAAATAGCGCATGGCAAGCAGCCACTCGAATGGAGCAAAGGCGCGCGTATTGAGCGCACCCTCGTCAGCGGCGGCCGATTTGCGTGCGGCTTGCGACAGCGTCGTCGACACGGTCATGCGTTCCCCTGTGGCCATTCTCCCCGCATCCAATCGCCAGGGTCCAAGACGTTCAGCCGGTTTCACAAGCGCCTGTGTCCGGGTCAAGGCACCAATGATCGAAAGGCACGGGTTATCCTGCTGCCTTTGCCTTTAATACGATCGCGCGATGAGGACGAATTCCTTGGCCGGTTGTCCGGTGAACAAACATGCCCCAGCAATGGCTGGCTGATCCAGTGGCGCATTGCGGATCGTGAGCTTGAGCGTCTTGAGCCGGTCGGCGATAGCCTCGAGTTCGGCGCCGTCTGGCCGCGACCAAGCAACCCGCGCCCAGCCTTTGAAGCTGCCCGCTTCGTCATCGGCGTCGGGTGTACCAAAGAACGATGCGAGCCCGTCGAAGGTGGTGATGTCGGTTGCGATATTTCCGTCGAGCCGCGCCTTGGCTTCCGCGAAAAGGCTGGCTTGGATGGCGTCGAGCAAGGCAGGCGCCTGTGCAACAAAATCGGCCACCGACGCTGTGTGCATCGCGACTTTATCGCCATCGCGCAAGGCATCGCGGCGCATGTAGGTGACATTGCCGCCAGCCGCATCCCGTCCGCCGATCTCGACGATGACCGGGCAGCCGCGGCGGACCCAGTTCCAGCGCTTGTCGGCCGTCTTGGTCGGTTTGGTATCGACGAGCACGCGAATGCCGGCAGCCTTGAGCTGCTTCTCGATCCCGGCGCAAAATTCGACGATCGGCGCGTCCTCGGGTTTATCGCGCAGCATCGGCACGATCACGATCTGGCGCGGGGCCACGCGCGGGGGCAACCGCAAGCCGTCGTCGTCGCCGTGCGTCATGATCAGCCCGCCGATCAACCGGGTCGACACGCCCCAGCTCGTCGTGTGGCAGTATTCGAGCTGGCCTTGGGCGGATTGGAATTTGATGTCCTGGGCTTGCGCGAAATGCGTGCCTAGATAATGCGATGTGCCAGCCTGCAGCGCCTTGCCGTCCAGCATCATGGCTTCGATCGAATACGTTTTGTCGGCCCCGGGGAAACGCTCGTTGGCGGGCTTCTCGCCAGCGATAACCGGCATCGCCAGAACGGTCTCAGTGAACTCGCGGTAAACCTCGAGCATCTTGAGCGTTTCGGCCATGGCGTCGGCCTTGTCGGCGTGCGCGGTATGGCCTTCCTGCCACAGGAATTCCGTCGTGCGCAGGAACAAACGCGTCCGCATCTCCCAGCGCACCACGTTGGCCCACTGGTTGATCAGCAGCGGCAAGTCGCGATAGCTCTTGATCCAGCGCTGGAAGGCATCGCCAATGATCGTCTCCGAGGTCGGGCGCACGATCAGCGGCTCGTCGAGCTTGGCGGTCGGGTCGACGACGAGTTTTCCGCCCTGGTTCATCAGCCGGTGGTGGGTGACGACCGCCATTTCTTTGGCGAAACCCTCGACGTGCTCGGCCTCCTTGGCGATGAAGCTCATCGGAATGAACAGCGGAAAATAGCAGTTCTCGTGCCCGGTATCCTTGATCCGCTGGTCGAGATCGGCCTGGATGCGTTCCCACACGCCCCAACCCCACGGTTTGATGATCATGCAGCCGCGCACCGGGCTGGTTTCGGCCATATCGCCGTCGCGGACGATGGCCTGATACCAATCTGGAAAATTCTGCTCGCGAGTAACCGGCAGCGCGCGCTTGCTCATGATGCGTTTCCCTGTTCGCAACAGATCGTAGTGGCTCGTCGGCAAATTGCGTAAAGTCGTATCTCGGACCGTGTTTTTGGCCGGGAGCTACAGTTTGAGTGAACGAACCATGGCCGGGCTTAGCCCAGGGCTGACCCGCCGCGCAATGGCGGCGCGGACGACGATGTCGGGTTGTTGGCCAACTTTACAGCGGATCGGCCTTCATTCGCCCACGGAGATGGGTCTATGCCGTCGGCTAGCCGGTCGCGTCCGGCCGAAGGGCCATAGGGGAGCGGATCGCATCATGTCAGGCAATGGGTTTCGCGGCGCTGCCGCCAGCATCGGCCGCTGTCTTACGTCCTTCGCGATTATGGTCATCGGCTGTGCTGCGGGCGGCATGATCATGCCAGCGACCGCAACGGCCCAACCCGTCGAGACGGCAGAGGCCGCCGCGCGTCCGCCGGTGAGTATCGGCGTGCTGGTCAGTTCGCGCACCGACGTGTGCTTCGATACCGGCCAAGTCGGCGCCATCACAAAGTTCGTGAAGCTCGAGCAGAACCGCATCAATCAACGCGGCGGGATTGGCGGGCGCAAGCTCGAGATCGATATCCTCGACGATGCCAGTAAGCCAGAGCGAACCGTCGCCAACGTCCGGAAGGCTCTGATTAACCCGTCCGCGCTTGCCGTCGTCGGCCTGACCAATTCCAATCGCGCGAAATCGACGTTCGACGAACTCGGCAGCACAATTCAAGCGAGCGGCGTTCCGTTCATTTCAGACATCTCGGTCAACACGATTTTTGCCAAGTATCCCAACGTATTCACCACCCGCGCAACACAAGACGACGAGCGACTGCCCGTCACCGTTTCCTTCGTCAAAGCGCTCAGCTTTCAGCGCGTGGCGTTCGTGGGCCTGAAAGATATGGTGTTTTCGGCCTCATTCGCGGACGGATTAAAAGCAGCGATGGGTGAGAAAGGGTTGGCGGCCGAACATCGGCTCACGATGACCGACGACAAGTTCAATCCCGCTGAAACCGACGCGATGGCAGCCGATCTCAAGGCGAAAAACCCAGACCTCGTTATTCTTGCCGTCAGCGGCGCGCGCACGCCCGACATCCTCAAGGCGCTAACGTCGGCTGGAATGACGGCACCGGTGTTACTTTTCGGCCGCATCGATATGCTGCCACCCGACGTGTCCAAAGCCTATCCGAGTGACCTTTACCAACTTGCCTGGGACAGCCTGCCGGACGTGTTCAACGCGCGGCTGCGCAAGCGGATTGGCGACGACGCCTCGGAGACGTGGGTGTTTGAAGGCGGAAAAATCGCCGCGGCGCCCGGTTGGGCCAAAGGCGAATGCAAGGAGCGCACGGCCGCTGATCCAGACCCGTTGGAGGCAGCCAATTTGCGCGCTATTTCGTTTGGCACCCAATTCGCCGACATGATTGCGCTGATCGCCAAAGCCGCTGCAGTAGAGGGGCCGAAGCCTGAGATTTCCGCGATGCGAAGCCTCGTCATGCGCGAACTCGGGTCGACCTATGCGTCCGGGCGAGGCGTGTTTCGTGGCTCGTTTGAAACGTGGTCGTTCGACCGTACCTCGCGCGCCGCGTCGCGGCTGCCGTTCATTATTATGCAGCCGAGCGGGCTCGGCCGCCGCCAATTGGCACCGATCCAATTCACACGGTCGAAAACCGGCGCGTTGCGCCAGATCGCGACGCTCTATGCCGATGTCGACTTGATCCGGACCTATAATATCGACGACAACGACAAGACGTTCTTTGCCGAATTCTATCTGTCGCTGCGGTCCACGACAGCAATCACCACCGACGACATCGAGTTCGTCAACGCCTACCTCGATCCGCGCACCGGCGGGCGCCAGATCACAGTGACAAACCTCCACGACGGCGGACCGAGCGCCGCCTATCCGGCGGGTATGCGCATTTACAAGGTCTCCGGACGGTTCCTGTTCCAGCCCGATCTCGCGAATTTTCCCTTCGACAGCCAGACGTTCCAGATCTCAATCCAACCCAAGCGCGCCGACGCGCCGTTCCTAGTCCAACCGCCGCCATTCGATTTGCGCGACAAAACCGTCGACGCCGATGGTTGGGACGTTCGCGCGCAGTACGTCGGTTACGACAGTGACTTCGTGCCGATCGTCGATGCGTTCACACTCGATCCGTCGGTGGTGCCATTCTACACCTCCAACTTCGTCTGGCAGATGGACCGGCAGACCACCGACTATTACTTGCGAGTTGTCGTGCCGTTGGCCTTCATCCTGATCGTTGCCTACCTGTCGATCTTCATCCCACAGATCCACTTCGAGGCGATCGTCACGATCCAGGTTACGGCACTGCTGTCAGCCGTCGCGCTCTATTTCTCGATCCCCAAGGTGTCGTCCGACACCGCGACCATCTCGGACCGCATTTTCGTCTTCGACTACATGCTGGTGTGCCTGATGATCGTCATCTCGATCCTGAGGGTAAACCGGCACGTGGCCTCGCGCCCGTGGCTCAAAACGTCATTGCTCGTCATCCACGTGGCTGGCTTTCCGATCCTCGTGGTAGCCATGGGTTGGTACATTATGGACATCACCAATCGCGTGCGATGAACGACGGCGGGCCGACGCTGCGGGGAAGGTGGCGTGGTGGTGCCAGAAGGCCACAGCGGAGTGCGAACAGGGGTCGCGTAGCCCGGAACAGCACGAAGTTCGCGCGTGAACCCGGGGCCGCAGTGCACTCGGACGCCGGGCGAACTGCCAGGATCGACGAGGCGAAATCACTGCTGGTCAGCGTCCGGAGATGCAGGGCTGACTTGTTTCGAAGGGCTTGCAGAGAACAGCCTCGGCCTAGGCAGGCCACGGGGCTTGTACGCCCCTAAAGGCCTAGCGACCCCGGTGCGTACATTGAACGACTATTCAGCCTGACAGGCGAGGCAAAAGCTGATCGTGACATTCTGCGCGTCGACAGCAACCCGCGAGAACCGGACTTCGCCGACCGGGCCAAACCGCAAGAACGGACGCAATCCATCGGCAATCTGCGTCTGAGCGGCCGGGCCATTGATGACGTCTCGGAGCTGTTTACCGACTTCGGTCTTGAGCGTCGCGGCAACCCCTTTTGCCTTTGGCAACACGAGGCGGCACACGGAGCCGGAAAAGAAACCGCCACCGGGGCACTGAGGCACAAACGATCCGCCGACATCGACACGCTTGGCATCGAGCGATAGCTTGCCGTTCACCCAGACCGGCGTCAGATCAATCGTCACCGACGGCGCCTGCCACTCGAGTTCGGGAAGTGCCGCCGCCGAAACGCAAAGCCCGCTGATGCAGCGGCCGACAACTTCAGGCAATTCGCTTTCGAATACGATCGTGATCCGCAAGGCTGAAGGCACGGCAGAGATCGTCACGCTCTGCGAATTCAGTTCGTTGATGTAGTAGCCGTAGGTCGCACCGGCGATTTCAAACGATCGCGGCTCGACGCCCTGGAGCGCAACGGTGCTGCCGCCAAGGCTAAAAGACGAAGACGGCGTCAGGTCGAGGAGGCCGCCCGGCAGATTGTGCAGGCGCACCTTTGGCGATTTGAGCGTCGCGTTCAAAATCCGGGCAAGTTCGGCAAGTGAAATCTTGAGATCAGCCGCTGCGACCGGCCGCACCATCGTCATCGCTGCGATCAGCGCGACGACACATGCAATCCAAAAACGCGACAGCAACGACCCCACGCGACACCCCACAAACGCGACCGCTTCTCAAGTTGCCAAGCTATCAGAGGGCTTTCGTGGGTGCTCTTAAAACCAGGCGATTTGCGAATCGACACGCGGGAGACGTTGCGGCAGGGCAACACGACGGCCATCCCATGGCAGAACGGCGGCGCGGACCGTACGGTTACTGCGGTTTGCCGGTCGCCACACCAGCTGCGCTTTGAATGTGGGCCTCCATTTGCGCATTCAGCTTGCGGAACTCCGCTTCGAGTGCAGCGCAACCTGCCGGTGTTCCGCGACACACGATCTCCATCTGGAGTTTGAGTTGGTCGCCGTCCTTGACCGGCTTGCGGCACACGACAGCGGGGTGCGATGGACCCTGGGCTGGACGTGTGAACGTGAACATCGCCTCGCTCTTCGCATCCTGGAATGCGAAATATTCCGGGCCGTCGTAGACCTTCGTGACGCCATCGGCCTTCGCCACCGCCGCTTCCAAGGCGGCTGGCTCGGCAGTCGGGCGACCACAGAAGTCCGCCGCTGGCTGAGCCTTTGCGGTTGCGGCCGACGCCATGAGAATTGCGGCTGCTGCCGCTAACGGGCGGGCTGAGAAAGTCAACGTCATGGGCGTTCCTCGACTAATGTTTCTTGTTTTTGCCTGATGGGCCGACCTGACGGCCTGTTGCCGGAGATGGCGCCAATAGCTCGATCGTCTGACATGTGAACCCGGCCGCAGTGTTACGGACCGCGCCCCCCGTTCGACCGCTGCTGATGTCGTGATCCGATTATTCTCAACTTGCGAGCCTGTGTTCGATGGCCTTCAGCGCGTCGCCTGCTTTGGCACCATCCGGGCCTCCAGCCTGAGCCATGTCTGGCCGCCCGCCGCCGCCCTTCCCTCCAAGCGCCTCGGCACCAACCTTGACAAGGTCGACGGCAGAATAACTGGCGGTCAAGTCTTCGGTGACGCCGACTGCTAGACCCGCCTTGCCATCTTCGGTCACACCGACAATCGCAACGACGCCGGAGCCGACCTGCTTTTTGCCCTCGTCGACAAGACCGCGCAGATCCTTCGGGTTGAGCCCCTCGACCATGCGGGTCAGCAGCGTGACGCTGCCGATTTGACGCGTGGCC
>JAWXCP010000052.1:0-2880 GCA_034408685.1 Hyphomicrobium aestuarii
CTCAGGATAGTGATGATGGTCTACAAGGAGACCTCATCATGTCTTTTAATCCCAAGCGGCGCTATCTCAGCCGCGACCAAGGCCGTTTACTCGTCGATTCGTGGGAAAGCAGCGGCCAATCCCAGGCGGCCTTCTGCCGCGCCAACAACATCGATGATCGGAAATTGTCGTACTGGCGGTCGGTTACGCGCGCACGCTTTCCTGCTCCAGTCGGTTTCGTGCAGCTGCAGGCCGCTGCCGCCTCTCGCTGCCAACGCCTGGCAGTTCATCTTCGCGATGGTGTTCATATTCCCATCGAGGCTGGCTTCGATCCGGTCGTGCTACGAGCAGTTGTGGAGGCGCTGTCATGATTGCCTTTGCCATCCGTCGGCTTTTTCTGGCGCGGGCCGTGACCGATATGCGGCGCTCCTTTGATACCCTTGCTGGCATGGTGTCGAGCCAGCTCGGTCACGATCCGCACAGTGGGGATGCATTCGTCTTTGTGGGTAAAGACCGGACGCGCATGAAGGTGCTCTTTTTTGACCGGGACGGTTTTTGGCTCTGTGCCAAACGTTTGTCCCGTGGGACTTTCGCTTTGCCCTTGCCCGCGGCTGCTCGCGATGCGACCGACGTGCTCGAATTGGATGCCGCCCAGTGGGCACTCTTGTTGGCTGGCATCACCGTGCTCGCACAGCGGCGTTCGCCGCGGTATCAGCATGCAGCGGGGACATCTGGTTAATGTCCAATTAACATACGAGCGGTGATTCTTCGCATCCTGCTCGTATCATTCCATTCGCTTGGAGGGTGGAGGCATGACTGCCGACGATGTCTTCTCCATGCCCCGCGACCTTCTTGTAGCACTGGTGGTTGCGCAGGATGAGCGCATCAATGCGTTGGTTGCGGACGGCACGACACATAGCGCTCTCCTGGCGACGAAAGACGAACGCATAGCCGCGCTTGAAGGCGAGAAGGCCGAGCTGCAGATCACGCTGCAACAGACGCGACAGGCGCTATTCGGGCCATCGAGCGAACGAACCGCGCGCGCCAAAGAGCCCGCCACGACGACGCTCTTGGGCATTCCCGCTGCCAGTGAACCCTCACCAGCAGTGCCCACAGGTCCGTCCGAGACGCAGACCATCACCTATCAGCGCAAAAAGCGTGTCCCAGGTGCCAAGGGGCACGGTCGTACTCCGGTGTCGCGCGAAATTCGCGTGATCGAAGTGATCATCCCGGCCACGCCGCAGGAACGTATCGGTCCTGGCGGAGAGAAGCTGGTCTTCCGTGGCTATGAAGAGACGGAGCGCATTGATCTGAATCCGCACCAGCTGATTCGGCTGATCTACAAGCGTGAGCGGCTGGGCTTGCCGGATACCCGCGAGACCGTGTTTACCGCGACACTCCCGGACTGCCTGATTCCCAAGGGCAAGGCCACCGATCGCTTCATCCATGAGATCCTGATCCGAAAATTCTTATTGGGCTTGCCGCTCTTTCGCCAAGCGATGGACCTGAATCTGCAGGGTGCACAGATCAACGACGCGTGGCTGGGTGACTGCGTGCGCGCAGCGGCCGCTCACTATGGCCCGATCGCCCTCGCCATTCGCGATCAGGTGCTCGCCAACCGCTATGTTCAGGCCGATGAGACGCCGATCCTGCAGCAGACGGATACCGGCATCCGGACCGGATATTTCTGGGTGTGGCTGGGCGGTGGTCAGGTGCATTTCCACTATGGCACCGGTCGCAGCCAAGACGAGGTGAACGCCGTACTCGGCATCAACGATGACGGCACCTGGGAACGAGGAGCGCTGATTGGCTACCTGCTGTGCGATGGATACGCGGGATACAACCCGGTCTTCACCCCAGGCCGCATCATTCGCGTCGCCTGCTGGGCGCATGTCCGAAGAAAATTCTTTGATCTGCGCAAAACCGATCGCAATGCGGCTGCACTCGTGACGCTGATCGATCATCTGAGTCGCATCGAACGCACCCTGACGCTGGACATCGACCAACAAAAATTGGATGAGCCGGCGGGCTATGCCCTGCGCGTCGAACGTCGCATCGCTCAAGCGCGTCCGGTGCTGGCCACCATCAAAGAAACGCTGAAGCGACTGGCGCCGCTCTACTCCGACAAGAGTGCGATGCGCCGAGCCATCACCTACGCGCAGACGCTCTGGGAATCCCTGATCGTCTACATCGAAGTCGGAGAACTCCCCCTGGACAACAACGGCGCCGAGCGCGCCATACGGCCCATTGCCGTCGGCCGCAAAGCCTTCCTCTTCGTCGGCAGCGAAGACGGCGGCGCATGGGCCGCCACCTTTTACTCACTCATGGAATCGTGCCGGATGCAGCGGATCAACCCGCGCAGATACCTTGCCTATGTCACGCCCCTATTGGTCGGCAAAGATCCACCGCCCGCGGCCTCACTGACGCCGAAGGCGCTCCAAACGCGACTCACCAGAGATTGGGTCCCTGAACGGGACGAACCCAAGGATCCGTTCGCAAAAGACTGAGGGCGCTCGCTCTTCGATAGGGAATTGAAGTCGACGAGGTACTCGTGCTGAAGTCCATCATCGGACTGCGGCGGCGGACTGTCGACCCGGGTTTACCGGACGGTTACGGTCATCCCGATGCGATGGTGGCTGGGATTTGGAAATGGTGTCAGCACACCGCGCGCCGCAGCCTGTCTCCGGAAACCCGCGCACGCCACGTCGCATCCGCCTTCATCGATGACCTCATGGCCATGCGGGCCAATGAGCGGGCGGAGGAGTGTGCGCACGGACACGCCTCGCTGAAGCATAAGCGCTTGGCCGGGTGAGGCATCACTCAGAGGCTTCGATCATCACCGCTGGCATTGGTCAGTCGTCGTCATCACCGGCGGCGAGGTGGTGATCATCACCACCAGGA
>JAWXCP010000053.1:0-21872 GCA_034408685.1 Hyphomicrobium aestuarii
CGCGCGGATCAGCAAGGCGAGCGAGACACAGGGCAGGGGGCTCGGGGGGCTCGGTCGGCATTGGATATGGGCTGCATCGGCGGCCGCCACAGTGGCGATTGCGGCATTTGTCTTGGTGCAGGAGCACCTGCCTGAAACGACCTTAGCGTGCGGCTACCGTGACGGCCCGAAGGCTGGCATGGTCGAAGTTGCCGCGTGGGGAAATCCGGTGCCGGTGGGTACGCCCTGCGTCGATTTTCTTGGAAGTGCAGGAACCTTCGTGTCGGCATCGGATCGAGCCTCGATGCGGCCGATCGATACGCGTCGTTTCACGAAGTCATGTCGGTTTACAAGTGGGCCGCGCGCCGGGCAGACCGGTAGGCTCAGCCTCGCGCTTTATTTTCAGATTGGCGCGGCGTGCCATGACGGGGCTGGGAGTATCGGGAGCGGTGTGGGCGTCTGAGGCTATAGCCCTTCCGCTTTAAATGGAATCGCGGAAGGACTCTAACTTATTGGTTTGTCGTGCTTCTTTTTGGAAAAACGGTTCCCACTTTTCCAGATGCACTCTAGCGCTCGCGGTAAGACGAGAAGCGCTAGGAGCCTTCCGCTTTAAATGGAATCGCGGAAGGACTCTAACTTATTGGTTTGTCGTGCTTCTTTTCGGAAAACCGGTTCCCACTTTTCCAGATGCACTCTAGGTCGCGCAATCAGCGGGCTGTGGAGGCGTCAGCAGTGCCCGCCGACCCGCCGCCGTAGCGGTTCAGCGCCATGATGAGGGCCTTCGAGCTGCCGCCGTTTTCAGCGATGTATTTCTGGAACAGGTCGGCAAGGAATGGCGTCATCCAGAAGCCGAGAACCTGGGCGTCGCGGATCTTGAACGAGGCGCCCGAGCGAAGCAGCTTCCAACGCACATCGTAGCTCTCGCCGCTGCGCAGCCAGATACGGGTTTCGACCGAAGCGCCGTTGGCGTCTTCCTCGCCAACGCCGAGAATGGAGGCCCGGTCGACGGTGTATTTTGCGCTTTCGTTGGCGGTGTAACGCGAGATGAAATTGACGATGCCGTTATAGTAGAGGGGCCGATCGCTGCGGGGTAGCCCGTTGGCGTAGTCGCCCAGAGAGGTGAGGCCGATACCGGGCAAGTCGCTGTACTTGCGCAGCGCGGTTGCGAACGCCATCGGAGAGCGCGAACGGTTTGCTGCGATCAGCTCATTCGAGGCGCGCTGCATGAACGCCGTAGCCGTCTCGGCGCTGGCTGACGATGCCATCGCGAAAGCCATAGTCATGACGAGCAGCGCGGCAGCTTGCGCGAGCACCCAGCGTTGAACCGCAATCATCGTCCACTCCCTCGTTCCGATCAAAGGCCGCAGGATCACCCGCGCCCGATTTCTTAAACACCGTCTCATCGAACGCAACACGCGGCAAGTGCGAGCCGAACTGCGCGTCTCGTTTCCGTCGCGCTCGGATCAGGCAGCCGTAGCTAAAGCTGGCCGTGGCATTGAAACGGCGGTCTTGAACGATGCGTAAATGACACGCGGGGCAATTTCGGGGCAGCCGAACAGCGCGGCAGTGGTTTCGATTTCTGATTGAGAAATCCTGGCGCTGGCGCGCACGAGGACGCTCCGGCTTGCGTTCGGATGGACCAAGATCAGCTCGTGGCGGGTTCCCGACAGCGAGGACTTAACCCGGTGGGTAAGGCCGTCGTAGTTGACCAGCGGCTCGTTCCAGGTTCGAGCGCCAAGTAAGCCGGTATCTGTCACGGTGACGACGCCCGGGGCAAAAGCGACATGACGGTCGATCATCGCCCGGCTTGCACGAACGGCGATGGGCCAGCCGAAAACGCTCAGCCAAACCAGAAAAGCCAGCGCGAGAGCGAGAACGGTCATCGGCCGTTGCGCGGCAGCGGCTGGATCGCGGGCGAGGTGATCGGCGATCATGGCGAACGGGAACAGGCTCAAGGTTGCCGCTGGGAGCGCCAAGGCAAACAAGAGGAACGGTGCGGCGCGCGAGGGCGTCTGGGATAAAGTCGCAGGAAGTTCGGTGACGGGGTGATCGGGGAGGATGGTTTCGAAATCGGTCGCGCGCATGGGGGCCTGGCGGTCAAATCAAAGGGAAAACGGTCCGAAGCGGTCCACCGTTGCGGATGGACTATGCCGGGCTACGGTTACCGGCGGCTTAAATCGCGTGCGATGATGAACGCGCCCGCCTCCCGTTGGGTTTCACGCCTTGAGACGAGCGCGATTGCGCTTGACACATAAAGATATGTTTATATGGTCACGTTTGTGGAAGTGGATCGAAAGCAAAGCCCGCGTGACCAGCGAGACGATACCATTCGACGTATGCGTGACCGCTCTCAAAGCGGCAGCTGAGCCGACGCGTTTGCGGATTTTGCTGCTGCTCGGCCACATCGGAGAACTCAACGTCAAGGACCTGACACTGATCCTTGGGCAGAGCCAACCGCGACTCAGCCGCCATCTGAAGTTGCTCACGGAAGCCGGGCTCGTCGAGCGCTTCCGCGAGGGCAGTTTTGCGTATTTCCAGGCGAGTGATCGTTCGGCCGTTCAGCGGTTGCTGGCCAAGCTCGTGGCGTCGGTCGACGGCGACGATGTCATGCTGGTACGCGATCGCGACCGGGCGTTGGCGTTGAAGCGGGAGCGCGAGGCGTCGGCGCAGGCCTATTTCTCGCGCCATGCCAGTGATTGGGACCGGATCCGGACGCTGCATGTTGCCGACAGCAAGGTCGAGGCCGCGCTTCTGGCCGCAATCGAACCGGATTTCGACTGCGATCTGATGGTCGACCTCGGCACTGGTACCGGGCGGATGCTCGATGTGTTCCGCTCGCGCTATCGTCGCGCCATCGGCTTCGATGTCAGCCACGAGATGCTGGCTTACGCCCGCTCGCGGGTTTCCGCTGATGGATTAACCCGGGCGCAGGTGCGCCATGGCGATCTCTACAACGTGGCGCTGGCCGACGGCGCTGCCGATCTCGTCGTGATGCATCAGGTGCTGCATTTTCTATCCGACCCGAAACGTGCGCTCATCGAAGCGCGGCGGGTGCTGGCGCCAGGTGGCCGATTGCTGATTGTTGATTTTGCGCCGCATGATTTCGAGGAACTGCGCGAGGCCCAAGCTCACGAACGGCTCGGCTTCAGCCATGGCCAAATGAGCCAGTGGCTGGGCGAGACCGGGTTGCGACGGCTGTCGGCCATCGACCTCCTGCCGCCGCCGGGCGCAGGCGATAAGTTGACCGTGACCTTGTGGGTCGCGACCCCCGGTGTGATGCGCGCGTTAGTGCCGTCGCCCATGACGATACCGAGATCCATCCAGGAGGCCCGCTGATGTCACTCGCGCAAATGTCTGCACCGACCCAACGAAAAAGCCGCCTGCTTGGCGCTGGCGATATTTCCGTTTCCGTCGAATTCTTCCCGCCGAAGACGGAGAAGATGGAGGAGACGCTGTGGGCGGCGATCACGCGGCTTGCGCCTCTGCGGCCGGAGTTCGTCGCCGTGACGTACGGCGCTGGTGGGTCGACGCGCGAGCGGACCCACGCGACCGTGTCGCGGATCGTGGGCGAGACCGGGCTCAAGCCGGCCGCGCATCTGACATGTGTGAACGCGACCCGCGACGAGGTCGATGAGGTCGCGCGCGCCTATTGGGCTGCTGGTGTGCGCCATATCGTGGCGTTGCGCGGCGACCCGCCCGGTGGTGTCGGTAGCGCCTACGTGCCGTTTCCGGGAGGTTATGCCAACGCTGCCGAACTGACGGCTGGGCTTAAGAAGATCGGCGCATTCGAGATTTCGGTGGCGGGTTATCCCGAGAAGCATCCCGAGAGTGCCAGCCTCGACGATTGCATCGATAACCTCAAAGCCAAGGTCGACGCTGGTGCTGACCGTGTGATCACCCAATTTGGCTTCGATAACAGCCATTTCCTGCGCTACCTGGAGCGGGCGCGTGCGGCCGGTATCTGGATCCCGATCACGCCGGGCATCGTGCCGATTCACAACTATACCCAAGTTGCAAGCTTTGCGCGGCGGGCGGGCGCGACCGTTCCGTCATGGTTGGAGCGCCGGTTCGAGGGCCTCGATGGCGATGTCGAGACGAGCCATTATGTGGCGGCCGCCGTTGCGACAGATCAGGTGCTGGAATTGGTCGAAGAAGGCATCCGCCATTTCCACTTCTACACGCTGAACCGGGCGAGCCTGGTTTATGCGATCTGCCACTCGCTAGGACTGCGCCCGGCAGAAACGGGTATGACTTCGACGGCCACTCATTCGGCGGCTGCGGCCTGATTTATACAGAAAGTGTTCGTCATGAAGCGATTGCCAAGTTATGCCGCGCTCGATGCCGCCGCCAACGCGCGCGTGCTCATCATCGATGGCGCGATGGGCACGATGATCCAGCGGCACAAGCCGTCGGAAGAGGGTTATCGCGGCGAGCGGTTCAAGTCTTGGCACAAGGACGTCAAAGGCAACAACGAATTGCTGTCGCTGACGCGGCCCGACATCATCAAGGACATCCACGAGCAATATCTTGAGGCCGGCGCCGACATCGTCGAGACCAACACGTTCGGTGCGCAGCGTATTTCCATGGCCGATTACGACATGGAAGATCTGTCGCGCGAGATGAATGTGGCGTCAGCCCGGCTGGCGCGCGAGGCGTGTGATGCGGCGATGGCCAAGACGCCGGGCAAGCCGCGTTTCGTGGCAGGCGCGGTCGGGCCGACCAATCGGACGGCGTCGCTATCACCCGACGTCAATAATCCAGGTTACCGCGCGACGAGTTTTGATGAATTGCGCGAGGCCTATAAGGAACAGGTGCTCGGCCTCATCGAAGGCGGCTCCGACATCATCATCATCGAGACGGTGTTTGATACGCTCAATGCCAAGGCAGCTGGTTTCGCCACGCTCGAAGCGTTCGACGAGATTGGCCTCGAATTGCCGATCATGATTTCGGGCACGATTACGGATGCGTCCGGGCGGACGTTGTCGGGCCAGACCGGTGAGGCGTTCTGGTATTCGATGCGGCACTTGAAGCCGTGGTCGATCGGGCTCAATTGCGCGCTGGGTGCGGAGGCCATGCGGCCCTACATCGCCGAATTGTCGAAGCTGGCCGATACGCGGGTGTCGGCCTACCCGAACGCGGGATTGCCGAACGTGATGGGCGAATACGACGAAACGGCCGAGGAAATGGCGGGCAAGGTTGGGCCGTGGGCAGGCGATGGCTTGCTGAATGTCGTCGGCGGCTGCTGTGGTTCGACGCCCGAGCACATCCATTGCATCGCGCAGTACGTTGCAAAGTCACCGCCGCGCAAGGTGCCACGCACGGAGCCGAAGATGCGCTTGTCCGGGCTCGAGCCGTTCGTGGTGGGGTAGTGGGATGGAACGGTATCTTGCTGATTATCAACGACGGTTCGCCAAGTTGCCACCGTCCATCCAAAACACGTTGCTGCGCGGTCAACAGATAACCAAGCGCATGGTCGCTAATGCTGATCAAGCTCTGGATCGCTGGGCGCTATGGGAAGAATTGAATGAAAAGTTGGTCGAAGGATCGGCGTTCGCAGAACATGTTCGTTTTGCTGATGCGCGAGGTCTTGTTCGGATAAGGTTTCTTTTAGTCGAGGGCACGGTATTATCGACATTGAAGGTCACTGACCATGCCTCTTCAAACAACAGCTTAACGGCCTGTTTGCTTCGCGGCATTTTAGCGAATGACGAAGTGGTCAGCGTTCTAATATCGGATGAATGGCTTGCCTCCGGAATCCTGCCAACCTCATCGCAGCTATTAGTTGTGGAACGTGAGAGACAGCCTCAACGACTACGTTGGTTCAATCAGCGAGTGCCAATGGGTTGGAGCAAATCGGATCAAGCTCCTGAAGTTTTTGACCTCAAACTGTCCCGCCAAAAGCTGCGCGAACTTCGAAATACATCCATTGCGCACCCACTAGAAAGCCTGATCGACGCGCCGACTTATGATGACATTCGAGATGCAGTTGACCTCTCCCGTCAGGTCGCGAGGGCGGCGTCGTTGCTCTTTCTAGGTCACGCGTCGGGACTAGACGGCGAAATGAATAAGCGTCGAGAAGTCGTTGAAGACTTTTGGAACGTCTTTGAACGCGGCTTGTCTCATTCTAACGAGTTGCAACAAGCGCCAGCTTTGGATCAATAGCACCATGACCACCACGTCCGCCGCACAGATTTTCGTCAACGTTGGTGAGCGCACCAACGTCACCGGCTCGGCCAAGTTTCGCAAGTTGATCGAGGCTGGCGACTATACGGCGGCGGTCTCGGTTGCGCGCCAGCAGGTCGAAGCTGGCGCGCAGGTCATCGACGTCAACATGGACGAGGGCCTACTCGACAGCGAAAAGGCGATGGTCACGTTCCTCAACCTGATTGCGGCCGAGCCAGATATTTCGCGCGTGCCGGTGATGATCGACAGTTCCAAATGGAACGTGATCGAGGCGGGTCTCAAGTGCGTCCAGGGCAAGGCGATCGTCAACTCGATCTCGATGAAAGAGGGCGAAGGCCAGTTCCTCGAGCAGGCGCGCAAGGTGCAGCGTTATGGCGCCGCCGTGGTCGTGATGGCGTTCGATGAGCAGGGTCAGGCCGACACGGTCGAGCGCAAGGTCGAGATTTGCACACGCGCTTACAACTTGCTGACGGAAAAGATCGGGTTTTCGCCTGAGGACATCATATTCGACCCGAACATCTTTGCTGTCGGAACTGGCATCGAAGAACACAACGCGTACGGCGTCGCCTTCATCGAAGCCACGCGCGAAATCAAGCGGCGGCATCCGCTGGTCCATATTTCTGGAGGTGTATCGAACCTGTCGTTCTCGTTCCGCGGCAATGAGCCGGTGCGAGAAGCGATGCACTCGGTGTTCCTATATCACGCGATCCAGGCCGGCATGGACATGGGGATCGTCAACGCCGGGCAGCTCGCGATCTATGACGATATCCCAGCCGAGCTGCGCGAACTGTCCGAAGACGTGATCTTCAATCGCCGCCCGGATTCGACCGACCGGCTGCTAGAGGCCGCGCCCCGGTTCAAGGGCGATGGTGCGAAGCGCGTCGAGAAGGATTTGAAGTGGCGCGATCTGCCAGTGGAAGACCGGCTGACGCACAGTCTCGTCCACGGCATCACGGACTTCATCGAGACCGACACCGAGGACGCGCGACAGAAAGCTGCCAAGCCGCTGCATGTCATCGAAGGCCCGCTGATGGCGGGCATGAATGTGGTTGGCGACTTGTTCGGCGCGGGCAAGATGTTCCTGCCGCAGGTGGTGAAATCTGCGCGCGTGATGAAGCAAGCGGTGGCCTATCTGCAACCCTATCTCGAAGCGGAGAAGAAGGCGTCGGGGCTGGAGGAGAAGCCGGCGGCCGGCAAAATCCTGATGGCGACCGTCAAGGGCGACGTGCACGATATCGGGAAGAATATCGTCGGCGTCGTACTGCAGTGTAATAACTACGAGGTGATCGACCTCGGCGTGATGGTGCCAGCCGCAAAGATTTTAGCGGCGGCGCGCGAGCACAACGTCGACGTCATTGGCCTGTCGGGGCTGATCACGCCGTCACTCGACGAGATGTGCTTCTTGGCCGCCGAGATGGAGCGCGAAGGCTTTGGCGTGCCGCTGCTGATCGGCGGGGCAACGACCTCGCGCGTGCACACGGCGGTCAAGATCAGCCCGAACTACCGGCGCAATCAGGTGATCCACGTCAATGACGCGAGCCGTGCGGTTGGCGTCGTGTCGAAGCTACTGTCGCCGACGGACGCCGTGTCCTATGTCGACGGCATCCGTGCAGATTACGCCAAGGCGCGCGAGGCGCATCTGGCCGGTGAGGCGCGCAAGGCGCGCATTACGCTCGCCACGGCGCGGGGCAACCGGTACGCGATCGACTGGGCGAATTATGCGGCGCCAAAGCCATCGTTCACTGGCACGCGGGTTTATGCCAACTGGGACCTGCGGTCGCTGGTGCCCTACATCGACTGGACCCCGTTCTTCCAGACCTGGGAACTGGCCGGCCGGTATCCACAAATTCTCGACGATAACGTGGTTGGCCCCGAGGCGAAGAAACTGTTCGCTGACGCCAAGGCGCTGTTGGAGCGGATGGTGTCCGAGCGCTGGGTCGAGGCGCGCGGCATCGTCGGGTTCTGGCCAGCCAACAGCATTGGCGACGACATCGAGCTGTACACCGATGCGGCGCGGGGGCAGCGGCTCGCCACGTTGCACACGTTGCGCCAGCAGATCGCACGGGATGCGACGCGCAACCGCGCGCACACGGCGCTGGCGGACTTCATCGCGCCCAAGGACAGCGGCGTTGCCGACTACATTGGTGGATTTGCGGTGACGACGGGCCTGGGCGAAGATGAGGCGATCGAAAAGTATGTGTCGAAGACGGACGACTACAATCGCATCATGGCAAAAGCGCTGTGCGACCGCCTCGCGGAAGCGTTTGCCGAAGCGATGCACGCCAAGGTCCGCCGCGAATTATGGGGCTATGCCAAGGACGAGACGCTGTCGACGGACGACCTGATCTTGGAGCGGTATCGCGGTATTCGTCCAGCACCGGGCTATCCCGCCCAGCCCGACCACACCGAGAAATCGACGCTGTGGTCGCTGATGGACACGCAAGCCAAGATCGGCATGACGCTGACCGAGAGCTACGCGATGTGGCCGGGCTCATCGGTCTCGGGGATGTATTTCGCGCATCCCGACAGCCACTATTTTGGTGTTGGGCGGATCGAGCGCGATCAGGTCGAGGATTACGCGCGGCGCAAGGGCTGGACCGTTGCGGAGTGCGAGCGTTGGCTGGCGCCGGTGCTCAATTACGATCCGGTCGCGCTGGCGGCGGCGGCCGAGGCGGCGTAGTGGGCGTTGACATGTCGCGTGCTTGTGGCGGACATATTTGACATTAAGCGCAACGTGCGGAAGGCGACGATGCAAATTGAATTGAGCCGGGACGTTGAAGCTTTGCTTCGCAGCCAGGTTGCTGCCGGGCATTTCGACACGATCGAACAAGCGCTCGCTGCGGCTGTTTACGGCGCGCCCATGGCTGATGAAAAGTTGGGCGAACTGAGCTGGGCGGTACCCTATCTTGACGAAGCCGACCGTGCCGTAGCTGCTGGTAAAACGGTCGGCGAAGCTGAAGCGTTTGCAGCCCTTGGACAGCGGCTAAGACAGAGTTGACCGGTGGCTTTCGAGATCAGGCTCGTGGGGCATCGACGTCTGCTCCGCGCTTAACGGTTTGAACCGGTGTCTGCGCTTTATTGCGGATTGGCCGTCAGAGATACTGGGCGGCAACGTCAACGGACGAGCGTTGTCCGACGTCATCGTGGTGGCGGTCGAGCCAAGTTTGGGCCGCCGCCCGCCCGGCGTCGCGGAGCTGGCAGAGGAAATCCCAGTCGGGCGACATCTTGGTCGCGACGCTGTGTTTGTTCATTTCGATGTCGTCGCTGATTGCGTGGATCAGCATTTTGGCGTAGCGCGTGTCGTCGACGGCGTGCTGGTCGACGAGGCGGCTGACGAACGCGATGGCCCGCATCTCGCGCATCAGCGTCGAGTTGAAGCTGATTTCGTTCATACGGTCGAAAATCTCGGGCGCCGTGGTCGGCACCGTGTTGCGTTCAATTGGGTTGATGTGGACGATGACGACGTCGTCGGAGGCACCCTCGTAGATCAGCGGGAAGATCGCCGGGTTGCCCATGAATCCGCCATCCCAGTAGGCCTCGCCGTCGATCTCGACCGCCTGGAACAGATAGGGAAGGCAGGCCGAAGCCATGATGACATCGGATGTCAGTTCGTGGTTTTCAAAGACGCGGATTTTGCCGGTCCGGACGTTGGTCGCCGATACGAACAATCGCGATGCGAACGGACAGTATTGGATACGATCAAAATCAATAACTTTTTCCAGGATGTCGCGCAGCGGGTTTAGGCCCAACGGGTTGAGCTGATATGGCGACCACACGTGCGTCATCATCTGGAACATCAAATACGACGGCGATTGAAAGCCGGGGATGCCGACGGGCACGAACTGCTCCCACGGCATTGCCTTGATCGGGCTCCACTTTTCGCCAGCGTCGCTGACGGCCCGCCAGAACTGTTCCAGTGCTTGGCGGCCACCATTACGGCCGTCGAGCGAAATGCCGTAGGCCATCACGACCGCATTCATCGCGCCAGCGCTCGTGGCGCTGATGGCGTCGAGCGCTAAGCGATCGTCCTCGAGGAGGCGGTCGAGGACGCCCCAGGTGAACGCACCATGTGAGCCGCCGCCTTGCAGCGCGATGTTGACCGGCTTGCGATTGCCGCGCTCGGCGATCTGCTCGGTCGTGCAGGCGCTGTAGCGGCCGTTGGGCCGGACCGTTCCTGGAATGCGGCCTTTGCCGGTTCCGCCATGGGGCGGGTGCTGATGGCCGCGAGGCTCCGCGCGATCTGATGCGCTGGATGGGCTGTGCGCATGGGACGGAACGAGGCCGTTGATATTGAGGTTCGAGCTATCGGTCATGGGGTGATCCAATTTTCGGCATCATGGGCGCCAGCACGGGTCGTTGTGGTCATCCATGCCCAGCACCGGACGATGGTGCGCATCTTGACGTTGGGTAAGGCTGCCCTCGTCCGCGTCTGCGTCCGCGACGGCATGGCTTGGTCCTGAGTTTTTTGAGGGCACGCCGTTCCAGCACGTGGTTCGTACGACGCTTCTGGAGGGAGTTCGTGCGAGGTGACGCTTGCGTTACCGTTGAACTGGAAGAAACCCGTTCGAGGCTGTGCTGCAGTGGAACGCATTCCGTTGTTCCTGATTGTTGCGTGGCGGGTTTGCACTTGCGTGATCCAGGCCGGCCAGTAGGTTCATGCTGCATTGCGTGCTGGGCAGCAGTGCGATGCAGTCTTCGGGAGTTGAGAGAATGTTGGGACTTGTCATTCTCGTCGCGTTGCAGTTTGCGATCGCGTTGGTTGGCGCGCCGTTTCTGATGAAGTTGGTGCCGATCAAGGGCGACCTCGCGGTGCTGGCGCTCGGCGCGATGCACGGGGTGATTGCATGGATCGTTTCCCTGGTTGGCGCGTTTGCGCTCAAGGATGTCAACGTGCCGTCGGCGCGCACGCTCGGCGCGACGCTCGTCGGTGGTCTGATCGGCGCCGGATTGACGCTGGTCCCCGGTCTGATGGCGGCCGTGCCGCTGAAGATCCCGCGCGACTACTATTCCGTGATCGGCGCGATCATCGGCTACATGGTGCGGCGGACGTAAGGGGATGTGGGAGTAGGGAGTAGGGAGTAGGGAGTAGGGAGTAGGGAGTAGGGAGTAGGGAGTAGGGTTAGTCTTGGGGGGCTAGCTGGGCGTCGAAATCGGCGAGCAGCTTCGGCAGCGAATTTTCACCGGGCGTTTGGGATAGCGCCGCGTTCGGCACTGCGGTGGCTGTGGCGGTCGGCCGGATCGTGGTTTTGAACCTCACGGCGCTGCGCAGCGAGGGCATGTGCCACTGTCAGTTTTCAGAGCAGTCCGTCCCGCGTTGCTCGATACAACGTCCCGATGACAGTTCGATGCCGGACTGGCCGATCAGCGCGAACAATGGCGATGAGAAATGCTATCTCTTCAGCCTGGCCCGGCGCATTGCCGAGACGGCCCAGTTCGACACGTCGCATTGAGACCGAGCAAATCGCGACGTCGCATTTTGTAGCCGGTGTTGGCGGAGACGACCGTGACAAAACACAAGTCGATCAATTTGGCGCTACAAGGCGGCGGCGCGCACGGTGCGTTCACATGGGGCGTACTCGACCTGTTGCTGGAGCGCGAGGAGGTCGGCTTCGGCACGATTGGCGGGACGAGCGCTGGGGCGCTGAACGCGGTGGCGCTGGCTGCCGGGCTTGCCGACGGCGGGCGAGCGGGCGCGCGGGCCAAGCTCGATGAGGTGTGGACGGCCATCTACAAGGCTGGCGTGCCTGATCTTGTATGGATGAACCCGCTGATGTGGAGCTTGTCAGCGGTGCCGATGGCGGGCATGTCACGGCTGTTTTCGCCCTATGATCTCAATCCGCTGGGCATCGATCCGTTACGTCAATTGTTGACGCAGACGATCGACTTCGAGGCGGTGCGGCGGGCCCCCGTGGAGCTCGAGATCGTGGCGACCGATGTCGCGACCGGGCGAGCGCGGTTTTTTGCTCGCGAGGAACTGACGGTCGATATGGTTCTGGCCTCGGCATGCCTGCCGACGCTGCATCACGCGGCCGAGATCGACGGGCGGGCGTATTGGGATGGTGGATTTTCGGCCAACCCCGATTTGGTCAATCTGGCGATGACGAGCGCGGTCGAGGATACGCTGATCGTGCTGTTGAACCCCAGCGTGCAGACGGCGCTGCCGGTGTCGGCCAAAGAGATCGTGGCGCACCAGAACCTGTTGACGTTCAACGCGCCGCTGTTGCGCGATGTCGCGGTGATCGAGGCGGTTCGCGAAAGCGAGCAGGGATGGTTGCGGCGTGCGCTTGCGCCGAAGTCGCGAGTGTCGCCGCTGGCGCGTCACCGGTTCCACTTGATCGAGGCCGGGCGGCATACGCGCGTGTTGTCCGCCGATAGCAAGATGAAGCCCGACTGGGGCATGTTTCAAAATCTGCGCAGTGCTGGTCGACAGGAGACGCATCTGTGGCTCGATACGCAATGGCGCAGCGTCGGACGGCGGTCGTCGGTCGATCTCAAAGCGCGGTTTCTGGCCGAGCCGGTGGCAGGGCGCGGGCGGCGGGCTGTGGCGGCGACGGCGGCGGGTAAAGGCGAGGGCCCGGGTAAAGGCGAGGGTCGGGGTAAAGGCGAGGGCCCTGGTAAAGGCGAAGGTCGGGGCGTGGTGGGGGCCGAGGGCGTTCGCACCGACGGCCGCCAGAATGGCGTGCCTCAGACTGCGGCAGCTTCGCGCGGCGAACCGGTATAACGGCGCATTTCGCCAATAGATCGAACGGGTTGACGCGGAGCGCTGCGCAGTGTTGCCCTTGGTTGGCCGTCTGATTTCGACACATGTCCCCGAACAGCAAAACGGGCCGCCCGGTATTTGGGCGACCCGTTGGATTTGTCGTTGCGATATTCGTCTTGTTGAACTGACGATCAGAAGTTGATGATCGCGCCCATCTTGACCAGCTGATGCTCGTCGAAGCTGTTGTTGCCAAGGGCGAGGCCCTCAGTGCCGCACCGATTAGCGTTGCCGCGACAGTTCACGTCACCTTCGTAGTGACGGTAAACGACGAAGAGCGACATTGCGGCTGCATCAATTTCCTGAACAAGGCCCAAGCCATACTGCTCGAGGTTCGAGCTGTTCACGCCAGCGGACCAGAGAGCGTTCGACATCTTGTCGTTGTTCTGCCCGTACTCGCCGAACAGGACCGTCGCACCGTAGGGGGTGAACTTCTGCCGGATACCGGCCTTGACGTAGTAGTTATCGCCATCGATCTGCTGCTGACCGGTTAGGCCGCCGCCGCCGAACGTAGCGCCTGTGACGTCGTTGAAATCGCGACCATAGGCGCCATAAACGAACAGGCCGGTCGGGATGTGCTGGATGTAAGCACCGGCTTGGAAAGCTGCAGAGTCCTTACCGCCACGCAAAACGACCAACGGGTTTCCATTGTCATCGGAGTTCTCATAGTAGCCGACGGCTGCGGCAAGTTTGAAGCCCGAAAATTCACCGGCATACCGACCGGCGACGCCCCAGACATCGTCTTCGCCCCACGAGGCCGAGGCGGAGAAGCCCATAAACGTCGGTGTGTCGTAACGTACGTTATTGTTCGGCGCCCCGTCGCAGTCAGCGGCTAGGCCGGCGCCTGCGTTCGCTGTTTCAGCTTGCGAACCACAGGTCGCGAGCGAGCCCCAGTTTACTGTGTTACTGAGGACACCATTGCGGCGCACAAAGAAGCCGTTCACGTCGTACATAATGAAGTTGGCTTGGATCAGCGACCCCGAACCGTCCGGAAGCACGGCCACGTTATCGTACGCAGACGACTGCTGACCAACCGAGAGGCGACCAAGCGACTCGCTCTTCAAGAACCAGAACGACTGAAGGATGGAGAGGCCCGCACCTGCTGGGTCATCCTGCCGTTGATTAACTGCAAGATTGGCCGCGCTCGAAGCTTCAATGTGAAGCACGAAGCCTGCCGATAGGTCCGGAGAGATCTTGGCGGAACCTGTGAAGCGGAAATTGCTGTCGAGCGTGCCGCCAACGCCGGTCTGGTAGACGTTGGTTTCGACGCCGTCATCCCAAGCGATGACTTGCTCGGCAACCCAACCCGAGACCGTCAGCGACACCTTGCGGTTGCCCTTACGAGCGGTTGTCACTTCGAGTTCGGCGATGCGCTCTTCGAGATCGGCGCAGCAGTTGCCGCCAAGGTCGGCGGCGTTGGCCATCGATACGCTGCTGGCAAGCGCGCCAGCTGCAATGAGGGCGCTAAGGCTCAGATACTTCATGCTACCTACTCCCGTCTGCTCGTTACTTCTTATTAGGTTGGCACACCGTGCCGCCCGGTCCCGACACTTCTTCACCGGCCGCATTCGCAGCCCAACGTCGTGATGCCTAAGTCAAAGGCGTCTGCCGGGCAAGCAATGCTGGCGACCGAACGCGTATCGAATACATCCGCTGAAAAACTAATCAGATCGTGACGGCAAGAGGAATAGCAATCGGGCATCGTCTTGATGAATCAGACCGCAGCGTTGCGGCAATGACACTCTGTGTTCATCCGAACCCGCTACTTTTGGATCGCCCTCTGGCTCACCCCTCCGCTTAGGCGGCAGGTACGCGCGAGCCGTTAACCGTTTGATGTGAAGAATCGGCGATTCAGCAGGTTCAACGAACGTTTTGGTGAACGGTGGGTTTGCGATCGTCTGGGTCGCGCGGATCCCGGTCGTTTGGCTGGATGGTGTGGGAAATCGGGTACTGCGAGTTTGCTCTTACACAGGTAGTGTCGTGACGCACGTGAAGCGCCACTCGAATCGGTGCATCCGTCGTTCATGAACGGGGCCCCGCCTCTTGCGGGTCGAACTAGCCGGGATAGATTTAATGCGCGCTTCAGCGGCAAAACATCTTGGCGTCTTCGCGGTGGGAACAGCCCGCCGCGCAGGACCTGGAGCCTCGGGACCAGGAGCCTCGGGACCAGGAGCCTCGGGACCAGGAGCCAACGGTCGGGTCTGGTCGGCATTGGTATCAGTGTTTGGCCTTGTTGTGCTGTTACTGGCGGCGCTTGGCCTGTCTCAACCGGCGTCATCGGAATCCTTGCGTGATGCGCTGGCCGCCGCTTACCAGTACAATCCACAGCTCGACGCCGAACGTGCGCGCCTTCGCGCGACAGACGAAGGCGTGTCACAGGCAAACGCCGCATTCCGCCCATCGATCAACGCCGGGGCTTCGTCGTCGTTTCAAAATACCGACACGCGCCCGGCGTCGTTCGGTGAGGGGCGTCTTTATCCCAAGCAGTGGAACGTATCGATCGACCAGCCTATTTTCCGGGGCTTCCGGTCGATCAACGGGGTCAACGTAGCCGAAGCCAACGTGCGCGCCGGGCGCGAAATTCTACGCACGACCGAACAGGCGGTGCTCATCGGCGTCGTGACGGCATACATGGACGTCATTCGCGATCAGGCGATCTTGAAACTGCGCGAGAACAACCAGCGCGTGCTTGCAGATACGCTACGGTCGACGCGAGAGCAGTTCGCCGTTGGCGAAGTCACGCGCACCGACGTTGCGCAGGCCGAAGCCAGCCTCGCCGGAGCGGGTTCGGCCATCGAATTGGCCAAGGCCAACTTGAAGTCGAGCCGGGCCAATTTTGAACAGTTCGTCGGGCGGCCACCTGGAACGCTCGTGGAACCGCGCTCGCTCGGCAAGATGGTGCCGAAGACCCTTCAAGGCGCGATCTCGATTTCGCAGCAGGAATTTCCGTCGGTGGTTGCGGCGCTCTATCAGGAGCAGGCATCGCGTTGGAACGTCGATTTGATCCGCGGTGAATTGCTGCCGACCGTCAGCGTCCGTGGCGAGTATCAAGAGAACCTCGACTCGTCGCGCTCGATCGACGAGTCGCGGACGACCACCGTCACCGGGCAAGTGCAGATCCCGATTTATGACCAAGGCGGCGCCGTCTATTCGCGTGTTCGCCAAGCCAAGCATTCACACGTCGCCGCTTTGCAAGAAATCCAGAGGGCGAAGAACGAGGCGCAATCTGCGGTGGTTGCAGCGTGGTCGCAATTGCAGGCGTCACGGGCGCAAATCGTGTCCGATAATGCGGCGGTCGAGGCCAATCGGGTCGCGCTTGCAGGCGTCCGTGAGGAAGAAAAGGTCGGTCAGAGAACCAAGATCGACGTTCTCGATGCCGAGCAGGCGTTTCTCAACTCGCAGGTCAATCTCGTATCGACCAAGCGGAATCTGGTCGTCAACGACTACAGCCTGCTGCAGGCGATCGGTCGGCTCAACATGCAAGAGCTGGCCGCAGTCGCGGAGGTGTACGATCCGACCGTCCATTACCAGGAAGTCCGGCGCAAGTGGTGGGGTCTCGACATCACGCACGCCGACGGGCGCTATGAGCGGCGGGACTTGTGGGAAACCCACGGCGAACGGCACAAGCCGACAAAGTAGCGCGTCGACTTCCCTCGTTTTGTTGGGTGGGCCTGCCGTGATGTGAGCGATGGGTCAGTGCCGGGCTCGGTTTCCGGTGCTGACTGCAGTTGCCTCGGGCTAACGCTCTGTCTTTGCCAAACGCGAACGATGGAACAGTCCGGTGTCGCGCCACACAACTGCCGCCACGCCCAATTACGCCTCTCGTCAGACGCATGTGGACGGCTTTGTAACCGGCGGTACAGTCTGGCCCACAGCCGCGTTATAGCGGGGCGGCATCGCCGTTCGATTATCGAGGGCAGGTCGAGGGCAGTATGACACAGAAGTCTCAGGCCGAACCGAGCATGGACGACATTCTCGCGTCGATCCGCCGGATCATCGCTGAGGATCCTGTCCGAGAGGCCCCACCGGTTCTGCCCGTGGCAGACGCAGCACCCAGTTTGCTGTCGGCACGGCTGAACGATGTCTTTGGTGCAGCACCGGGCGCAAATGGCAGACCCAACGGGTTAGGCGCACCCCACGCGCAGCCGAGCCAAATGCCGACGCTGGCGGTCAGGGACCCGTTCGAGGACGACCTGGGCGGACTGGTCGTTCCCATGGCGAAACCAGGGTTGGTGCCGTTGGCACCGCGACCGCCGCCGACGGTCATTGCGACGGGTCCGGCAGTGCCACAACCCGGACCCGTGCCCCCGGCTCTAGCGTTCGCAGCAACGCAGACTGCTGCGGCTCGCTCGATCCCGGCATCCGCTCAGCCGATCGCCACCATGCCCGCAACGGCGGCGATGCCGGCCTCGGGTCTCGGTTTGACGGCGCCTGAGATGTCTTCGCCCGTGATGCCTGCTCCCGTGATGCCTGCTCCCGTCGTCATCGCGTCGATGCCGAATGCTCCGCCGGTCGCTCGCGCGTTCGACCTCAGTTCATTGGCGCCAGCAAACCGGCTGTCCGGGGGCGAGGCATCGCCGCGACCCGAACCGACGTTACGAATGGATCTCGGAAAGCCGCCCGCCGCGTCGCCGTCCGGTGCGCCACTAACGGGGGCGGCGGACGGTGCTTCAACTCTGCCGCCGATATTGTCGGTTGGCTCCATCGCTCCTCCGGCGTCCGAGGTCATCGAGGCCCAACCGGTACTCGCTTCGCTGCGCGCCGTTGGACCCGTAGAGAGTGCGTCGAAGGCTTCGGACGGTTCGTCGGGGATGCCCGCAGCATCAGCCAAGCAAGCTGACGGATTAGCTGAGGGGCCGTCGCGTGGCGCTGCGGCTGGAGCCGTCGTTGGCACAACGGGGCTTCCGTCTTTGGCGGCAATCAGCCCGGCGGAATCTCAGGGCGCGGCAACGGTTGCAGCGGCGGTCGCGCATAGCGTTCCGTCGGCCGAGGTGCCGGTCGCAGCGGGCGGACCTCGACCCGCCACACCGGTCAAGGCGGAAGCTTCTGCCCCGGTCGCGGAGATGGCGATCGCAGCTCCAGCGGCCGCGAGACCACGCGAGGGCAACGGAAATCCGCCGGGTGCTGCAACCGCGCAAACGCCAAGTTCAGCGCAGACTGTCGCACCGGCTGCAGCGTCTGTCAGCGCGCCGGAAGCGACAAAAGCGGCTGCCCCCACGACCGTTGCGCAGCCGGCCAGCGTCGGTCCAGATACGCCCAAGCCAGCGGCGGCCAAGCCCGAGGCCGCTCAGACCGAAGCAACAATGGCGGCTTCTCAGCCGGACCCGGCCAAGCCTGCTGGCGCAACGCCAGACGTAGCCAAGCCAAACGTGGTGACGTTGAACGGGGCACAGGCTATATCGGCGGCGGTTGGCGTCAAACCTGCGGCACTTGCGGCCCCCGTTGGCTCCCCCGGCGCCAACCCGCCTGTCCCATCGACAGCCCTGGTCGTGACGGAGCGCGGGGCGAGCCCTGTCAACGTCGACGGTATGTCAGACGCGTTCGAGGAGACCGCAGCGGAACTGTTGCGACCAATGCTGCGTCAGTGGCTCGATAGTAATATGCCGCGCATCGTCGAAAAGGCGTTGCGCCGGGAGCTTGCCGAGAACCCGCCAATGGCTGCCCGTTCCGACCGGGATGACGATAAGGCCGATTGAGCCGTCGCTTGGTCGCTGGAATACGTGGCCGACAGCGGGAACGTGGCCGATATTTGCGGGTCGTCCGGCCGCGATTGGCTAAAGCGCCGTTTGCCGATCCTTGCCAAGTTCGCGCCTAGCGGCCAAACCAGTGCTGCCGACCCGAGAGGCCGGTTGTCGCGACGCCCGTCGTGTGGATTGTGTCGGGCGGATCGCCAGGCAGAACGTCGGGCAGATCGCCCGGCCGCTGTATCATCACCCGAGAGAAACGACCCGCAGATGCTCGAGAAGACGTTCCAGCCGGCCGAGATCGAGCCGCGCATTGCCAACGAGTGGAACAAGGCCGAGGCGTTCCAAGCCGGTTCGGCGAAGGCCCCAGGACGCGGGGCAGCCGGACGCGGGGCAGCCGGACGCGGGGCAGCCGGACGCGGGGCAGCCGGACGCGGGGCAGCCGCAGCGAGCGGCAATGGCGAGCCGTTCTGCGTAGTTATTCCGCCCCCCAACGTGACCGGTTCGCTCCACCTCGGACACGCGCTCAACAATACGCTGCAGGACGTCTACGTCCGGTTCGAGCGCATGCGCGGCAAGGACGTGCTGTGGCAGCCGGGGACGGACCACGCGGGCATCGCGACGCAGATGGTGGTCGAGCGCCAGCTGGCGGCCGCCAAGCTGCCGGGACGGCGCGAGATGGGCCGCGATGCGTTCGTGGAAAAGGTGTGGGCGTGGAAGGCCGAGAGCGGCGGCACGATCGTCAACCAGTTGAAACGGCTTGGGTGTTCGTGTGATTGGAGCCGCGAGCGGTTCACGATGGACCCTGGGCTGTCGGCGGCCGTGGTCAAAGTGTTCGTCGAATTGCACGGCCGTGGGCTGATCTACAAGGATAAGCGGCTGGTCAATTGGGACCCGAAATTCCAGACCGCGATTTCCGATCTCGAAGTTGTGGCCGAAGAAAAGCGCGGCTCGATTGTTTGGGCCGATGGCGATGCTGAAAAGCCGTTCGACGTCGAGGCGTTGCGCAAAGCGCTAGCGCGCGATCCGTCTGGGCATATGTATCATTTCCGCTATCCACTCAGCGCCGACCCGTCGCGGTTCGTTGTCGTGGCGACGACGCGGCCGGAGACGATGCTTGGCGATAGCGCGGTGGCGGTGCATCCAACCGACGAGCGGTACACGGGCCTCGTTGGCCAGACCGTGCAGCTGCCATTGGTGGGGCGAGATATCCCGATTGTGGCGGACGAGTACTCGGACCCAGAAAAGGGGACGGGGGCTGTCAAGATAACGCCCGCGCACGATTTCAACGACTTCGAGGTCGGTAAGCGGCACGGGCTTGCGCAGATCAACATTCTGGACGCGCAAGGTAAACTCAACGGCGAGGTGCCCGAGGCCTATCGGGGTCTCGACCGGTTCGAGGCGCGGGTGCGGGTCGTGGCCGATCTCCATGCGTTGGGGCTACTCGCCAAGATCGAGCCGACGACGCACACCGTGCCGCATGGCGATCGATCGGGCGTGGTCATCGAGCCGTGGCTGACGGACCAGTGGTATTGCAACGCGGGGGAACTGGCGAAGGAAGCGATCCGCGCTGTGGAGGACGGCCGGACCGAGTTCGTGCCGAAGAACTGGGAGAAGACGTATTTCGAGTGGATGCACAACATTCAGCCGTGGTGTATCTCGCGGCAATTGTGGTGGGGCCACCAGATCCCGGCGTGGTATGGGCCGGATGGTCAGGTGTTTGTTGCTGCAGCCGAGGCGGACGCGACGGCTGCGGCCACGGCGCACTACGGCAAGCCGACGCCGCTGACGCGCGATCCCGACGTGCTCGACACGTGGTTTTCCGCCGCCTTATGGCCGTTCTCGACGCTCGGATGGCCCGATGAGACGCCCGAACTCGCGCGGTATTATCCGACCGCGCTATTGGTGACGGGCCGCGACATCATCTTCTTCTGGGTCGCGCGGATGATGATGATGGGCCTCGCGTTCCGGGGCGAGGTGCCGTTCAAGAAAGTTGCCATCCATGGCCTCGTCCTCGACGAGAAGGGCCAGAAGATGAGCAAATCGAAGGGCAACGTCGAAGATCCGCTCGGGCTGATGGACGAGTACGGCGCGGATGCGCTGCGCTTCACGATGGCGGCATTGTCGACGCAAGGGCGCGACATTCGGTTCTCGAAGCAGCGTGTGGAAGGTTACCGCAACTTCGCAACCAAGCTGTGGAATGCGGCGCGTTTTGCCGAGATGAACGAATGCGTGCGCGCTAAGGATTTCGACCCGGCTGGCGTACAGGACCCGTTGAACCGCTGGATCGCGGGCGAGACCGAGCGGGCGGCGCGCGAAGTCACAGACGCGCTGGAGGCGCACCGCACCAACCACGCTGCGATTGCCGTCTACGAGTTTATCTGGGGAACGTTCTGCGACTGGTATCTCGAACTGGTGAAGTCGCACCTGATGGGCGACGACGAGGCGGTGAAGAACGAGACGCGGGCGACTGTGGCGTGGACGCTCGACCAGTGCCTGAAGCTGTTGCACCCGTTCATGCCGTTCATCACGGAAGAACTGTGGGCGCACATGGTCGAATACGGCGTGGCGCGCGACGACCTGTTGTGCCGGTCGACGTGGCCGGTGTTCGAAGGTCTGGCCGACGCTAAGATCGATGCCGAGGTTGGCTTCGTCGTTGCGCTGGTCAGCGAGGTGCGTTCGGTGCGCCAGGAGATGAACATTTCGGCTGGTACCAAAGTGCCGCTGGTGTTCGTTGCCGCCGAGGCCAGTGTCCGCGACCGCGCAACGCGCCACGAGGAGACGATCTCGCGGCTGGCCCGGCTGGAGGGCATCACGTTCGCCAAGACGGCACCGAAGGAGGCCGCCGTGCTGGTGGTCGGCGAGACCACGGCGGCGATCCCGCTCAAGGGGCTGATCGACTTCGACGCGGAAAAGAAGCGGCTGGAGAAAGAGATCGCATCGGCCGAGGCGGACATCGCGAAGATGGACGCCAAGCTCGACAATCCAAACTTCATGGCGCGTGCCAAGCCAGAGGCGATCGAGGAGTCGCAGGCGCGCAAAGCGGAATTGCTCGGGCAGGTCAAGCGGCTGTCGGCGGCGGCCAAGCGGCTTGGGTAGTTTTGGAAGGGAGTAGGGAGTAGGGAGTGGCGAGTGGCGAGTAGGGAGGGGCGAGTAGGGAGTGGCGAATAGCGAATAGCGAATAGCGAGTAGCGAGTAGCGGATAGCGAGTAGCGAGTAGCGAGTAGCGAGTAGCGAGTAGCGAGTAGCGAGTAGCGAGTAGCGAGTAG
>JAWXCP010000054.1:0-39689 GCA_034408685.1 Hyphomicrobium aestuarii
CTCAGCGCCGGAACCGAAACGTGACACCAGAACGAATGGCGAATAGTGTCAGGTATCAACCCGGTTCGATCTGTCAGGCATCATCGCGGTCGAACAGGGTGACGCGCCGCGGAACCCGTGGAATACGGTTTCATTAGCGTACCGCCCCGGAGGGGCGGTGGGATGTAACCACGGGTGACGCGCAGCAGAACCCGAGGAATGCGGTTTCATTAGCGTGCCGCCCCGGAGGGGCGGTGGGATGTAGCCACGGGTGACGCGCAGCGGAACCCGAGGCTAAATCCACCAAGCGCGACATGCGCGAACTTAATCGCCCCGGAGGGGCGGTGGGATGTAGCCACGGGTGACGCGCAGCGGAACCCGTGGAATGCGGTTTCTTTAGAGTGCCGCCACGGAGGGGCGGCGGAATTGAGCGCGAATGCAGCGCTCAATCGAAGACGTACTTTTCGTCAAACTCGATACGTTGATCGCGAAGAACGCGCAGCAGTTCGGACTTGAAGTCTTCGGATTTGTGATGCTCGACTTGGGTTTGGATATACCGTTTGAGCGCATCCTCCTGAGACTTGCTGACCGAGAACACGCTGTAACCTTCCTGCCAGGCGAACGCGGCAAGCTCGGGGAACGTGTCGTGCAGCCACCTGCTCGATCCTGATTTCACTTTGCGCATCAGATCCGACACCGCGCAGTCGGGCCGCCACCGCAGATACATGTGGACATGGTCTTCAATACCGCCGATTTCATAAAGAACGCCTCTCTCGGCTCTAACGATACCGCCAATGTATGGATACAGGCGCTCCGCCACTGGTGCTGAAATCCAGGGCTTACGGCCCTTCGTCGAGGTCACGACATGGAGGAGAAGTTGAGAATACGTTCCTGACATTGACATTCCTTCGCCCCTCCGGGGCGATACCGTAGTGAGGGACCAGCCTACGGGTTTCGCTGCGCTCTACCCGTAGCTACACGCTTTTGGCCCCTCCGGGGCCGAGGTCTCCGTCCCTCCGAGCTGAAGTCTTTATAGCGGTTGGTTGCCTGTTTTTATTGGCGCGTATCGGCCGAAGTAAAAGTTTGGCTACGCTCTACCCGTAGCTACAAGCTTTTCGCCCCTCTGGGGCCGATGTCCAAGTCGAAGTTACCGGTCCCTCTGGGCCTAAGTCCCAATCGTCGTCACCGGGCGCTCACCCGTCGCAATCCTCGGCCGAGTCCTGATCGCAGTTACAGGCACCTCTAAAACGAAGACCCGGTCGCAGTGTCCGGGGCTAAGCCGATGTGCGAAGCCAAGGTTCACGCAAGGGTTATTTTACGTAGGCTTCGTTGCTGGCCTGTCCGACGTATATTGAGCTCGCGCGACGTCCCACCCCACCCTTACTCACAAATCTGCATACGGGTTCGGCGTTCGGCGAGGTCGATGTGAAAATGGTTGCGGTGGAACTTGTCGGACTCGGGGCCGAGCGTGGTCATGAAGCGCTTGCAAGCGGTGGTCTGCACCTCGCGCAGGAAGGCTGATTTCGCCAACGCGAGTTTTTGGGCCTCCGGCGACCCGAGCGGGGAGATGGCTGGCGGCGGGATCGGAACGGCGCCGAAGCGGCGGAGCCCTGGTTTGGGCTGGACAGGGCCGAGTTGGGGCTGGGCGCCGCGCGGTTGCTGACCCGGTTGCTGGCCCAGTTGCTGACTCGGCGGCTGAATTGGGGCCTGCGGCTTGGCTCGCGCCTGACCCGGCGCCTCTGTCTTTTTTTGGGCCGGCGTCTGAGCCTGGAGCTGAGCCTGCAACTGGGCCTGAATGGGCACCTGCGTCTGCGGGCCGCCCAAACGGTTCGGCGCAATGCCGAAGTCGGATGGTTTTGCTGGGCCGCCAAGGCCCGTCCCGCCAATGTTGATATTCGGCTTTGGCAGACCTTCGACGATGGTTTGTGCCGCAGAGAGTGGGTTTGCACCAGCTGCTGGCGTTTTACCGCCAGCTCCAGCTTGAGCCTGCGCCTTCGCTGCCGCGTCAGCTTTGGCCGTTGCTTCAGCGAATTCCCGGGCCTTGCGCTCCTGATCGGCCTTGGCGGCGATCGCTGCGATCTCGACGCCGGTCAGGCCCCAGTCCTCCAGGAGATAAGCGGTCTGGCCCTTGGCCGATACGAAGCCGCGAATATCGAGCGCATTGGCTTTGCCGTGCTCACTCAGTTTGCCACCCTTGCGGCCGAACGCGTTACGGCACGAATAGGAACTCATCGTTTCCATGCGGGCGACGGGATAGCCCAGATGCTTCTTGGCCAGGGGCTGGACGTCGATTTTGATCCAATCGTGGATAGCGGCGGCCATGTCGCAATTGACCACGGCGGGTGGCGATAGCGCGACCTGCGGGGACTTGCCGACGCTGACCAGTTCCACGGGCGCGAGCGTGCCGCACTCGCCCTCTTCCACGGGCGCTTTGTAAATCACCACGACGTCGAGTTTGGCCAGAACGGTCGTGCAATGCGCTTTTGCGGCCTCGATCTCGGCTAGACGCGCGGCGGCAGCTTCGGCAGCGGCCCGCTCGGCTGGAGTTGGGGCTGGCGGTTGCTGTGATGCTGGTGCGACGGGTGATGCCGGTGCTGCAGCGGCTGCCGGGTTTGCCGCCGGGCTTGTCGGGGCTGCCTGCGATGGCGCTGCTTCAGCCGGGACGTTGCGCTGTTTGGCGTGTGCTGGCGCGGCGCTTCCGATGGCGATGCCGCCTGCGGCAATCAAGGCCGCCATGATTGCCTGTTGCAATGTCGAAGCGCTGATTTGGGCTGGCCATGCGGATCGCGCGGTCTGCAGCAGCTTGAAATCGTTCACTCGGCGTCCTCAATTTCGATTTCGGCAACGAATCACTCGCCGCGATTTTGATCTGTACTTGGCGGCCGCCTAGCCACGACGCTGCAGCAAAGCCTGATGCACGTTCGACGTGTGGCGCGATGACCACGCTGACACAACGCGTTTCGCCCGAACATGATCGAACGCCGCGGTTGAAGCCACCGGCGCACGAGCGTAGGCAACAGGTCTCTTACCGTGGACAGCATGGGGGCAATTCGATGGCAGATAGCGCCGATGGAGCCGTCGCGCCGTCGATCCGGGAGGAAAGATGTGGGGCGTGTCATGTTTTCACCATCGACCGGGGTGGGGCACTAAACGCGCTCGATGCCGGGATGATCGCGACCCTTGCCGCGAGCTATCCCAAGCTGGCGCGCGACTCGAACCTCTATGCCGTGCTGATAAAGTCGGCTGACCCCAAGGCGTTCAGCGCTGGCGGCGACGTCCGGGCGCTGATCGCACTGGCGCGGCGCGACCCTGCTGCGGCGCGGGCATGGCTCAAAGCGGAGTACGCGTTCAATTGGTTGACCGAGTGTTTTTCAAAGCCGTCGGTCGCGCTCATCGACGGCCTGGTCATGGGCTCGGGCGTCGGCATTTCCGCCTATGCCACACATCGTGTGGGCGGGCCGAAATACAAATTTGCGATGCCGGAGACGGCCATCGGGTTGTTTCCCGATGTCGGCATGGCGCATGCGCTCGCGCGGATGCCGAACCAAATCGGGCTCTATCTCGGACTGACGGGATTGCCGATCGGCCGCGCCGACGCGTTTGCGCTCGGGCTTCTCACGCATTGCATCGAAGCTGAACATTACTCAACCATCGAAGCGGGTCTTGCCGATGCGCAGACCGTTGACCCGCTGCTCGACAAGCTGCACCGCGATCCGGGCCCGGGCGGCGAACTCTCAACGCGTGCCGTGTCGATTGCCGATTGGTTCGCGTCGACGTCGGTCGCGGGTATTCTAGCGGCGCTCGGTGCGGACGCGGACGCGGGAGATGAATTCGCCCGGGCAACGCGCGATACGTTGCGAACCCGCTCGCCGTTGGCGCTAGCCGTCACGCTGCGCCACATCCGCGATGCGGCGGGACTGGATTTGCGGCAAACGCTTCAGGTCGATTACCGGCTGGCATCGCGGTTCCTCGGATCGCACGATTTCCCCGAAGGCGTGCGGGCCGCGCTGATCGATAAGGATCACACACCGCAATGGCGGCCAGCGTCGATCGCCGACGTCACCGACGATATGCTCGACGATCTCTTCGCGCCGCTTCCGGCGGGCGATGAACTCATTCTGCCGCTGCGCCAGGAAATGCAGGCGATGCGGGTCTGAGTGCCCGGCATCTTGCCGCTTCATGCGCAGGGTTAACCGTTTTTCGGCTTGCGGGCGGCGGAATACACCGATAAACACGGCGCTTCCGCGCAATACCGCGATGGAACCCGCACGGCACCCTTGGAGGCCGGATGGCGGGCATTGGGCGTTTGTCGCGCCCGCAACGAACGAGGACGTCATGGCCCAGCAGCTTGTGCTCAAGGCCGCGTCGCGAAACCGTGCCGGCAAGGGGGCCGCACGGGCAGCGCGTCGCGAAGGAAAAATTCCAGCCGTTATCTACGGCGACGGCCAGACCCCGGCCATTATCGATCTCGACTATAACGACCTGTGGAAGCAATACATCAAGGGCCACTTCACCTCGACGGTGGTTAACCTCGATGTCGGCGGGGCCTCGAACCTCGTCATTCCACGCGATATTCAACTCGACCCGATCAGCGATCGGCCGGTCCATGTTGATTTCCAACGCGTTGGCCGTGATGGCCGCATCCGCGTCGATGTCGCCGTCAAGTTCGTCAACGAATTGCTGTCGCCGGGTCTGAAGCGCGGTGGTGTCCTCAACATCGTGCGCCACGACATCGAGGTCAGCTGCCCGTACGACAAGATCCCGGCTTTCTTCGAGATCGACCTCACCGGCGTCGAGATCGGCCGGTCGATCCACGTTTCGGCTGTCACCATGCCCGAAGGCGTTCACCCCGTGATCCAGAATCGCGATTTCACCATCGCGACTGTGGCTGGTACCGGGGTCAAGGACGAGGCACCCGCAGCTGCTGCGGCCGCGGCGCCTGCTGGTGCCAAGGGCGCCCCGGCTAAGGGTGCTCCGGCTGCCAAGGCGGCTGCACCTGCTGCCGGCAAGGCGGCTCCTGCTGGCAAGGCGGCTCCGGCAGCGCCGGCGGCCAAGAAGAAGTAACTTCGCCGAGCCCGGCTTGGTGGCCGGGGTTCAGCGGCCTAAGTTGTCGGCCTAGGTTTGGTTTTGCCATATCGAGTTGGTATATCGGGCCAGCGGGACATCTCGCTGGCCCTTTTTTAACCGGGACGTGGTGTCGATGAAGCTCATTGTCGGCCTTGGCAATCCGGGCGCGCAGTATCGTGGTCATCGCCACAACATAGGGTTCATGGCGCTCGACCGCATCGCCGAGCAGCAGCGGCTGTCGCCGTGGCGGAAACGGTTCCAGGGTCTCGCCAGTGACGGCGACATCGGCGGCGCGAAGGTGCTGCTGCTCAAGCCCGAAACATTCATGAACGAGAGCGGGCGCGCGGTCGGCGAGGCCATGCGGTTCTTGAAGATCGCTCCCGAACACGTCATCGTCCTCCACGACGAACTCGACCTGGATCCCGGCCGCGTCAAAGTCAAACTGGGCGGCGGCAACGCTGGCCACAACGGCTTGCGCTCGATCTCGGCCCATATCGGCAATGATTATCCGCGCGTGCGGCTCGGCATCGGCCACCCCGGCCACAAGGATCTCGTATCTGGTTACGTGCTTCACGATTTTGCCAAGGCCGACGCTGAGTGGCTCGGCCCGCTGTTCGACGCGATCGCCGATGCCGTGCCAGCGCTGATCGGCGGCAAGCCTGACGCTTTTTCGTCCGAGATTGCGCGTGCCACGGGACGCGAACCGCCGCCACAACCAAAGCAAAAGCAAAAGACCGAGCCTGCATCGGAACAAGGGGTGACGAGCGAGCCTCTCGCGCCAAAAACGCGCCACCCCGCCGGGGAGGGACAATCCAAGCGACAAACGGCGCTAGCCGAAAACCTCAAGCGGTTTCTCGCCAAGAAAGGCGGGGAGCCATCGTGAGAATTCCGAGGGCAATGCGGGTAAGCCCGGGTCAGAGCCGAGGATAATGAGGGAATACCGGCGAGGCATATAGACGTTGACACGATTTTCGTGTTGCACTAATTTCGTGGCATGTCCACTCACCGGAATTGTCGTCGATGAAAAATGTCACCATCACTTTGCGCGACGACATCGCCGATTGGCTGCGGGTGGAGGCGGCGAAGGCCGACCTCAGCATGTCGGGATACGTTGCCGAAATGCTCGAAGCCCGCATGGGCCGTGGCCAGGAGCAGCTTGCCGCGCTAGAGACGTTCCTCAGCGGGGCCGGGTTTGCTGGCGTGGCCGTTGATCTGCCTAAGCGGGACGCGCTCTATGACCGGCCGGGTCTTCATCGACACGAACATTCTGATTTACGCGCTCGACCCGTCCGATCCGTGGAAGCGTCAGGTGTCGGCGGATTTGGTGAGGCAGACGATCGCCAACCGTACACTCACGCTGAGCCCTCAAAGCCTGAATGAGACGTACCGGGTGCTCACCCAGCGAAAACGTCTGATGCCGACGGCGCAGGCGCGCGGGTACATCGCGACCCTCGCGCCGTGGGCCATAGCGCCGCTTGATGCTAAGACGACTGCGCGCGCGTTCGAGGTCGAGGACGAGACCGGCTATGCGTGGTGGGATAGCGTGATGCTGGCGTCGGCGCTGCTTGCCGAATGCCGCCTGTTCGTGTCCGAAGACCTATCCGACGGCCGCGATGTCTCCGGCATGCGGGTGGCGAGCCCCTTCACGGAGGGGTTTGCGAAGGTGGTAAGGGGGCGGTAGGTGAAGGTAGTCGAGTGGGCTGTCGGGCTTTCCGGCGTCCGCCTTACGCTTCGATCGGACAAACTAGGTCCATCCATTCGGTGATAGCGGGTGGCGCACTTCCTGCCTTGTGTCTCAGATCGTACAATAGGTTAGTACCCAGCTGCGCGCGGCAAACTGTAAACGCCTGATCAATATCGCGGCTATTGTCGGTAAAAATCACGGCGTCAGTAATAGTCGCCGCCTTGCGGATGGCGCGCTGTGTTCTTGGAAATCGAGCTACCAGACGTTCCGTGGGAACATTGTGTCCATGCTCAGCAAAACGGGTCTGCACCCGCAGAATTGAAAGGTCGGAGTTGGTGAGACCGACGAAAAACAAAAGCACGAAATAGCCCGCACTTTGCATATCCTTTATCAGGTCGAGTTTGGAATTGACGGTGCCGTCCGGGTGTTCCACCCAATGAGAGAAGACGGTCTCCATGGCGAAGGGCACCTTCATTAGCATGGCGTGTGCTACGAACGCCTGCACGCCCTGCTGCGCGACTTTCATCCAGTTCTGGTCATTGTCACGGAGCCGTTGAGCCCACGCAGCAAGATTGCCGTCGCTGTCAGGTTCAGGAAGCACAGAAAGCATCATTCGATCGGCATTAATCAACGGTATCTGTAGCTGTGGCGACAACCGTCTGCGCCACAACGTTGATTTTCCCGAACCATTGTGCCCCGCAACGACGATGGCAAGAGGCTTGGCCGTGCTACGTTGGTCAGCGAGGATTAACGCGAGTGCCGACCCTAATTTTGCGTCATTGCCAGACACAATTAATCGAGAACCTGGAAAATGCCATTCACCAAGCGACCGCGTTCCGTCTGACCGTTCAGCCGCCGCACGAAAACGCCGGTTTCTCCGTCCGCGATGGAATACAGAGGGACATTCTTTTTCTGTCGAATCGCGACGCCTGGCTTAAGCAGCTTCTTGCTTACCCGCTCCAATGCCTCGCTAGCCAGCTTGATATTGTTCAACACTACGGCTTTGTCAGGAGCGCTCCCCCTTACAACGACCGAGCCGAACTTGGCTCCCTTGTTTCCAGCACCGGCTGTGACGTGCGCGCGGGATTTTTTCGGAGCTTTATAAGTCTGCGTTGCAAGCCGAACCGGGGCGGTGTTTCGGGATTTGTTATTGCTCATAATCTCTTAGCTCCGGTATCTGGCAACCATTACCCGATAGGCTAAGCATATTTCTACCATGAAACTGCCTATCGGCAACACCCTGCTGCAACTGACCGCGCGACTCGGGAGTACCACGAAAACGTGCCACCCAGCATTGGGCCGCCGCTTGCCCAGCCAGCGCGCCCGGTGTAGGCCGCAGCGTATCCTTCACCAGCTGAGCGACGGACAAATACTATCATGGGCTTTAAACTTGGCATCGTTGGCCTGCCGAACGTCGGCAAATCGACGTTGTTCAACGCGCTGACACAGACGGCGGCGGCCGAAGCGGCCAACTATCCGTTCTGCACCATCGAGCCCAACGTCGGCGAGGTCGGCGTGCCGGATGAGCGGCTGGAAAAGCTCGCGGCGATTGCCAAAAGCGGCCAGATCATCCCGACGCGGCTCACGTTCGTTGACATCGCAGGACTGGTGCGCGGCGCGTCAAAGGGTGAGGGGCTTGGCAACAAGTTCCTGTCGCACATTCGCGAGGTCGATGCGGTCGCCTACGTGCTGCGCTGCTTCATCGATGACGACATCACGCACGTCGAGAACAAGATCGATCCGCTGGCCGACGCCGAGACGGTCGAGACCGAGTTGATGCTGGCCGATCTCGAGAGCTTGGAAAAGCGGGCGACCGCGCTCGAGAAGAAGGCGAAGTCTGGCGACAAGGACAGCAAGGCGCAACTCGGCGTGATGGAGAAACTGCTCGCGGCGTTGCGTGAGGGCAAGCCCGCGCGAACGGTATCGCTCGATGACGAGGAGCGGCCAATCGCGCGCGGGTTGCAATTGTTGACCGGCAAGCCCGTGCTGTACGTGTGCAACGTCGATGAGGCGTCGGCGGCCAACGGCAATGCCTACACCGAGCGGGTCGCCGCTTTTGCAGCCTCTGAAGGCGCGCAGTCGGTGGTGATTTCAGCCAAGATCGAGGCCGAGTTCGCTGGGTTGTCGAACGAGGATCGCAGCGCGTTTCTGGCTGAGATGGGCCTCGACGAGCCGGGCCTCAACCGGCTGATCCGGGCCGGCTACCGGCTGCTCGATCTCGTGACGTATTTCACGGTCGGGCCGAAGGAAGCGCGCGCCTGGACGATCCCACGCGGCATGAAGGCGCCACAGGCCGCCGGCGTGATCCATACCGATTTCGAGAAGGGCTTCATTCGCTCCGAGACGATTGCCTATGTCGACTATGTGGCGCTCGGCGGTGAAGTTGGCGCCAAGGATGGCGGCAAGATGCGGCTTGAGGGCAAAGAGTACGTGGTTGCCGACGGCGACGTGTTGCACTTCCGGTTCGCGAACTGATCAGCCCGCTACGCGAATGCGGACCCGTGCAAGGCCGGAAAAGCCCAGCGCGCGGGCTGCGGCTGGCGACAGGTCGATGATGCGTCCGCGAATGAACGGGCCTCGGTCGACGATGACCACGGTCACCGTGCGCCGGTTTGACAGGTTCTCGACAGTAACCCGCGTGCCGAATGGCAGCGTGCGGTGGGCGGCAACGAGATCGCCGGGCGAGACCTTGCGGCCACTCGCCGTTCGCGAGATTTCCGAATAGCGCGATGCGATACCGGTTTCGGCGGCGGCCGGGGTGGCCCATACAGCGGCGAAGACGAGTGCGGCCGTCACGAGGGCGACGACTGTGCTCGCCGTGAACGGCGGACGTTGGCGAGGCCGTTTCGGTGGTGTCATGTCAATCCTTGTGCCGGTCAGTCGTCAGCGGAACAGCGAGCTGAGCGACCGCGACAGCGAACGGAAGTTGCGGTTCATGTTGCGCGACACACCATCGAACGCGTTTGCGGTTCGGCGGCGGGATGTGCGTCGCTGGGGTTTCGACGTTTCATCGCGATTCGATGACGAGGTTCGGTTCGACGAGGCGCGGCGGCCCTCGCGATTGTCCTCGCTGGCGGCTTCGTCCAGCCCCGGATCCGTCCGCCGTGCAGCAATAGCAGCGGCTGCAACTGCGGCCCCGGCTGCGGTAGCTCCAAGCGCGGCATCGCTGTCACGCCCACTTGCTTCATCCGTGACAGTTTCGGCGGACGCGGAACGACCTGAAGTCACTGGGGGTTCCACTGGCCGTCTAACGGGCGCGGTGATGGCCGCATTGAGTTGCGGGGCGTTGGGATTTGGGCTGCCAACGGTCCCATCGCAGCGGGCGCCGGGGTTACTCGCGAGCAACGCCGCCAAGGCCGGGTCTGGCTGATCGACCGGGAGTGGTGCGTTCAGAACCGCCAGAAGGCGCCGCATCCCGTCGCGCGTCTTCGATGACCAGTAGCCATTCGCGGTGCCCTCATAACAACCGGCATGCCGCAACGCGTCCTGGATCGCGCGGATTGTTTCAGCGCGGCCTGGATTGCGTAAGTTGATTTGATTGGCCGCGTGGTGTGCTGCTGGGCCAGCATCGGCCACTGGCGAGCCTGCAGCAACTTGTGCCCGATTACCCGACATCAGCGTTGCGATCGGCGCGAAAGGGGCTGCTTCCGCAACCGTCGTCGCTGGCTGAGCGCCTGCCACTACGCCGGTGTCGCGAGAAAACGTCCCGAATGTCCATATCGCAGCGATAACGAGCAGAGCCGACACGGTCGCACCAGCGGCAAGCACCGCCCGGCGGCCCGTTAAGCCGACATTGTCGGCCACCGTTGCGGCCAATTCGATTGCAATCCGAACATAAATCATTGCGCCAGCCCCTCGGGCGTACTGAACTTACCTCGTCGGCAGCGATTGCGGCACCGGCAAGGCCGGTCCGCTTGAGCTCGGATCCTGTCGCAGTTTTAACGCCGTGAGGCAACGCCATCGACACACGCTGCGCTCACCACATTCTGGCGCCATGGAATGAGTTCAGCCACCGCAGGTCATCGACGCCTTCGACGCGACGTGGCAGGTTCCGGATGCCTTTGAACATCGCGTCGTCGCTGGGCGGCGCACCACGGAGCGCCTGGAGATGCCGGTGCAGCTCCTGGTAGCTAGCCTCGAAGTCGGCGGGCGTCATCCCGGTTCGGCCAGCGGCGATTTCCGTTGCAATCCGCCGGGCGCGTATGCGCCGGTATGACATCACGCTCAATGCGACGGCGTAGCGCCGCTGCATCTGATGCGCGGCCAATGCCAGCACGCCTGAAAACGCGACAAAGATGACGAAGCGTAACGCCCATCGCCTAAGCGAGCCCGGCGGCGACGGCGGCGCGGGAGCCCGAGGTTTTGCAGCCGCATCGGTTTTGCTGTCGTTTTTCTTGCCTAACGACAAGCTCGCCTGAAGCGCCGACAACGCCCAGTTGAACGGAACGGCGGCAAGCGCAAGCTTTTGCGACGTGAGCGGCAGTCGCCGCGGCTCCCATGTTCGACCGACTGCAGTGTAGCCCACCAATGTTTGTGCCACGGGCACAATGTCCTGTGTGAACTCGAGCCGTAAGGTCCGCTTTCCAAGGCCGAGTTCGTCTTCGTACTCGCTCTTCAAGCGCGACCAGCCTGGAATTGCTGCGCCGAACGTGATCACGGCCGCGACGGTCCGACCACGCGTGGCGAACTCCCAGGCGGCGAGAAACGACAGAGCCCCGCCCAGCGAGTGGCCGGTAAAGACGAACGGGTGGTCTTTGCCGCGCGGGAGTTGCGCCACCCACGCCTCGATCTGGTCGCGGATGACGTCGAAGCCCTCGGCAAACCCCAGATGTCGTTGCGGAGCAGACCAGCCAACCGGCTTTGCTGGGTTCTGCCAGCCGGGCTCGCGCGGCGTGAATTGGTTGAGGCCCGTCGGGGTCGCCTTGAGGTTGCGCTGCCAATCCAGCCAATCGACCGTGCCGCGCATGACGATAAACGCCGCGTCATCCGTCACGAACCCGAAGCCTTCAGTGCCCTTGTTGCTGAAGGTCGCGACGTTCGAGATATGGGTCCCGCAGGTGCGCTCAAGATAGGTGATGAGTGTTTCGCGGGGCTGTTTGGGATCGGGCTGCTTCGAATTTGGCCCCAGCGGTTCGTGGTAGGCAAGTGCGGACATGTAGGCTGTGAACTCGCACAGATCGAGCGGGTACTTGCCGTCTTCGATTTTGGCTGCGGACGCGACGATTCCGTTCAGCGGATTACGTCCCGGCGTCACCGCGCCCGGGAAGAGCGAGATGGCAAGATGGTCGTCTTCGTCGACATCCAGAGCATCGTCGACTGCGGGATCGGCGAGCAATTTTTGCAATGACATTTGAGACGGCCATACGAACCACGCGCCGAGGGCCGCTATCAGGCCCATACCAACAAACAGGACTGGACCAAACGCATGTGACCAGAAGCTGCCGCTCGCGATGACGAACACATCCGGATTCTTCGGATCAAACGCGACTTCGACGCGTTGATCCAGTTTAAAGGCCCGAGGGCAGCGATAGGAGCCCGAGACCAGTTCTCTCGGCTTGCCGTCGCCCGGATCAAACCGAACTTTCGGTGCCGTTGGACGGCAGGGCGGTTTTGCCTCTGCCGCGTCGGGCTTGTCTTTGGCAGGCGCTGTTACCGCAGATGGCGTCGGATCGACGGTCACGACCGTCGGCGCCGGGGTGATGACGACAGGCGGAACAGCTGCAGATTGCTGAGCAGCGGGCTGCGCAACCGTCGTTTCCGCGCTCGTCGAACTTTCGACCATCTCGATAACGGTTGCTGGCACCCGCGTCCCGCTGGCCAGCAGCGTGTAGGTCGACGCGGTGTCGTGGAGGCCGGCCAAGGCGGCCAGCGCTGCGGTGCCAGCGAATGCAAGCGCTACGAGCCGCGTATGGACCCAAATCACAAGACTACGAAGCATAACAGACCTCGAAGCAAACCGGTCACCGCGATAGCTCAGTGAACGTTTCAAATTTGCTTTGGTCAAATCAAGGTCAGGTGATCGTCGGATCAGGTCATGACTGGGCGACGGTCAATACGACGCGGCGACCGGCCCGACGGCGTCGCGATTATAGAGGTCGCGGCGGAACTGGATGACGCCATCGGGCGTCGCCCAAGCGGTGATGTAGACAAAGTTGAGCGCGACCGGCTGCTTCAGCGTCACGTCCTTACGCTCGCCGGATTTTTTCATGGCCAGCACCTGCTCTTCGCTCCAACCGTTCGGGGCGAGGAGCCATGCCGCAAGCCGCTCGATACCAGCGATGCGCACGCAGCCAGACGAAGCGGCGCGGACATTTCGGCCAAACAGCGTCTCGGACGGCGTGTCGTGCATATAGACGGCATTGGCGCTGTCGAAATTGATTTTGAGAAAGCCGAGCGGGTTGTCCTTGCCGGGCTGCTGCCGATAGACGAGCCCGCGAGCGGCCGCGCCCGTAAAGTCGACTTTCGCCGGGTCAAGCTTCTTGCCGGTGGCGTCGTAAGCATCAATGCCGAACTTGACCAGCACGTTCTGGCCGCGCTTGTGCATATCCGCGCCCTTGGGCACGAGGTCCTTGTTGATGACCGTCGGCGGCAGCGTCCACATCGGATTAAAGTTGAGGTTCGAGATCGTCGAACGCAACAGCGGCGTCGGGCGATCGGTTTTGCCGACGACGCCGGTGTGGCGGTGGGCAACCTTGTCGTTCTCCACGGCTTCGACGTGAGCGGCTGGAATGTTGACGATCACGTATTTCTTTGGCCGGGAGGCCGCGAGCTCGGCAATCCGGCCGAGGTTGATTTTAAGCTGATTCAAGCGGGCGTCGGCTGGTACACTCATCGCAGCGGCCGTGCGCTGATCGATCACGCCGGTCGGGGTCAAGCCGTTCGAGGCTTGGAACCGTTTGACACCTTTTTCAAGCTCGAGGTCGAAACTGGTACTGCCAGCGTTGCCGCCGTCGATGTCGCCGGTGGCACTCAAGCGCGCGCGGACCAACGGGATGCGGTTGTCGCCATCGCCAGCGCGCAACGCCTTGCCGGGCACGTCTTTGAGGCTCGGGATCGGCTGCCAGCCGCCGCGCTTGACGATGTCCTCGTAGAGTTTGATCGCGGCTTTGGTTGGCGCCAAGTTGGCGCTCGATACCGTCGGAAACCCTTTCGGCGGGTTGCTTTCCCAGTCCCGGATGAACTCGCGGTCGTAGTTGGCGGAGATGGCGCCCGTCGTACTCGTCGCGCCGAAGGATTGCCAATTGTCCGGCCCGTTGGCCAAGGCTGGGCCCGGCTCCACGACGACCGATGTTACCGTGGTTGCGATGACGGCGACCATCGCGATGGCGCATTTTCCGGTGGTCCAGCGCGTGGCCAGAGACCCTGATGCCGCGAAATTTTCAGCCATTGTTGCCCCGTCCGCCGTTTCCATGCCGCGGCAGACGTCGGTTATTCGCGGTGATTTGGGAAGCCACAAACGGACCGCGCGGCGGCTGCGCCATCAGATGCGGCGGAGCGACCACAATTGGTCATGCAAGTCGCGGATCAAAATCCAGAACGCGGTAGGGAATCGCAGTCCGCGATATCCCGCCTTCGCTTTGAACCGCGGATGTTCGAACCTCAGAGGCGATAACGGATCTGGTCCGACCAGAAGCGTTCCAGCCGGGCGAGCGCCTTGTTCAGGCTCTTGACATCATCGTTGGAAACCTGGCCGACGGCTTCGATCGAAGACAGTTGGCGCTCGTACAATTTCTGCACGATCTCGCAAGCGTCCTTACCGCGCGGCGTCAAGCTCACGCGCACCGAGCGCTTGTCCACATCCGAGCGCTTGTAGTGGATGTAGCCCATGTCGACGAGCTTCTTCAGGTTATAGGAGACGTTCGAGCCCAGATAATAGCCGCGCGTCTTGAGATCGCCGGCGGTCAGCTCGCTATCACCAATGTTGTACAACAGCAGCGCCTGGACGCTGTTGAGGTCCGAGCCGCCTTTACGGTCGAACTCGTCTTTAATGACGTCGAGAAGGAGACGGTGAAGCCGCTCGATGAGGCGAAGTGCCTGGAGGTATTCACCGCTGAAAGCATCGTCGAAGCGGCCTTGGGGCAGCATCATCGGCGCGACGCGGTTGCGTGTGCTGATCGCAGAACTCATGACGGTACGCTCTTACAAAACGGTCAACGGGGGTTCTTGTGCCGCGCGCCGATCACTCGGCCTCAGGGCGAACAAAGTGAGTATAACTTGTAGAACTAAACCTTACCTAAATAGTCACAGTAAACATCTGCTTGATTTATCGCACATTTTTGGACACTGCGACGAACAGTGACGATGCTCTGGTCATCGGCCGTGTTCCGGTTTGACGACATTAGCGCGAACGATTTCATGATGTCTTAATGATCTGCGGCCTGCGGCGCGCGGGCGTGCGGTTGCGTTCGAGGTTGTTGCTGGCCGACCCACTGCTGAACCAGTAGCTAGGCTGGCGGCCTCAGCATGCCGAAACGGCAACCGGGGCTGGCATGTGCGAGCGCACCGTTTGGTCGACAAGGCGATCCGTCAGCATTGCCGAGACCCACATCGCGATCAGCGACACCCAGGCGGTCAACGCGAAGATCGACCCACCCGTGAGGCCAGCGCCAACCGAACAGCCGATGGCCAATACGCCGCCAAAACCCATCAGGACTGCGCCGGATAGATAGCGCAGGACGCTGCTCCAGCTGTCGAACACCTGTAGCTTCAACTGGCGTGTGATCAGCGCCATCACAAATGATCCAACTGCAACGCCGGGGATTAGCCCGCCGTCGAACGTCGACGGCAGCTTCCATGTCGTGGTCAGCGCGGAGACCGTTTCGACCGATGGCGCGATGAAGCTGATCGACGTGATCTGGACGGGTTCGAACAGCTGGAACGACAGTGCGTACGTGAGCAACCAAGCTGCAACAATCGCAACACCGATCAAGGCCCCGGCCACTGCGGTCGAGACGCCGACACCTGTGCGACGCGCCAAGATCACGCCAAAAGCCAGCCAAACGCTGCCGATCAGAATGCCTATTACGGGAGTGGCTGATGGAGGTAGCCCTAGGGAAGTCAACCAGTTCCGGGCGGGGCCAGGCTCGATCGGCCACAAGGTTGTGATCATTTCACGGGCCGGGACAAGTACTCCGCGGATGGTCGCGATAGCAACGAGCGCCATTACAACCACCGTGACCAGCGCCCGCACATTTCCGGTTGCCGCGAGCACCACGAGCCGGCTGGCACACCCTCGCGACAGGATCATGCCGACCCCAAACAGCAGGCCGCCAATTATTGCTCCCGACAGGCTTCCAGGCAGCGCGATCTGTCGGGCGGCGCCCGGGTCGAAGATGCCAGCCAGGATGACGGCCTGTGTCAGCGCCACCGCCGTGCCAAAGCCGAGCACCCAAACCGCCAGCCGCTGGCCCCACTCGCCGCGCGCAACCTCGATCGTCGCGGCGCGCATACAGAATTGGCTGTGCTGGGCGAGCGCGCCGAACGCCAAACCGCTCAGCCCGCCGCCGATGGCGAGCACGGCCCCGTCACCCAACAATTCGAACAGTGCAGACATCGTCATGAATGGTGTTCCGGTGAGCGTCAGCTCGTTGATCACGCAACAGACAGATCGACGGGCATTGAATTGTTTCCAACCAAGGGGTCTATCTCAGCAATGGACCAACCCGCAAAGTCGCGTTTCAGATAAGGATATGTCGTTTGCTGCGAAACGATCCGCTGTACCGGCCGCAAACGACCGTGTTCAGGCGGTTCATGGGGGTGCAGCGTTGCTCGCCCTGCGGCGTGTCGTCAGCACGAAAGCGCCGTAGACGGCAATGAGGGTTGCGGCAAGCCCGTACCAGGTCATGGCATACTCCAGATGCCGGTTCGACAGCTTGACGATGGTCGTGCCGCCCTTGGGCCAGCCACCCGGCTGCGCCGGATCGGATTGTGCCTCGATGATAAAGTTGTAGACAGACGTGCGATCCGTCGGCACGGCCGCAGCGACCAGCCCCGTCAGATCGCGCCAGTACCACACGCCGGTTTTGGGATCGCGGTCGGGATCGAACGTTGCCCGCTCTCCGCCGTAGCGCAACAGTCCCGTTACCTCGACCTCACCTGGCACCTGCCCGGCCAGCCGCGAAGACGGGTTCTTCAGGGCTTCTGTCACGTAGCCGCGGTTGACCATGACATAGGCGTTGTTGGCGAGTTTCAGGGGCGTGTGAACATTGAAGCCAGGCCCGAAGGTCTGGTGTGGCGCGTAGACGAATTGTTCCTGATCGTGAAGGAAGCGTCCCGTCGCCGTAACGCGGTAGTAGCCGTAGCTGTCGGGAACGCGCCCGAACGTCACCGTATAAACCCCGGTGGTATCGCGCAAGAAACGGGGCGCTGCGTCGCCGATGTCCGCGTTGCGGATCTCGACCTTCGCGCCAGGCGCGATCTCGCCACCCTTACGGAGCGCGGCAACTTCGGCGGAAACGAGGTTCTCCTTTAGGTCCGCGATGGCCGCTGGCTGCCACGTCAAGCGCTGGTCGATGCGCGTTTGCAGTGCGTCCTTCCAAATCTTGCGATTGAGTTGCCAGGTGCCAAGTCCGATCAGCAGGGCGAGAGCGGCCAACGCAAATGTGGTCGGGAGCAAGAGCCCGCGGTTCGATGAGATAGGCGCCATGTTGCACACTCAGGTCACGGGACGGTCGGTCAGCGGTCGTCGAGGCGCCCTTCGGCGGCTTTGTTGACGAACTGCAGGTTGATCAGGATGCCTTTCAGCATGCGCAGTGCGGCGATCGAAAGCAGAGGGATCAAGACGCCCCACAGCACGACGTGAAGCCAGACCGGCGGTTCGTAGCGGAACTCGACGAACAGAGCGCCACCCAGTGTCAACGCACCGATCAGCATGATGGCAAACACGGCCGGCCCATCGCCGGTGTCGGCAAATGCGAAACTCTGGCCACACTTGGGGCAAGATGGCCGAACCGTCAGGAACTGATGGAACAATGGGCCTAGCCCGCATTTTGGGCAGCGCGCCGCTACGCCGTTCAGGATCGGATTGTCGACGCTCATCGGCCGGTCTGCTCCACGGGTGCGGGATCGCATACCATCAAAATAGCAACGGGGTGACCTGAGGCCACCCCGTTGGACGTGCATCCGCGTTTGGCGCGAACGCGTCTTCAGTGCCCAGCGACAGCTTTACCCGCACCCCATACGTAAATGCAGGCGAACAAGAACAACCACACCACGTCGACGAAGTGCCAATACCAGGCTGCCGCTTCAAAGCCGAAGTGCTTTTCTTTGGTGAAGTCACCCGACATCGCGCGGAACAAGCAGACCGCGAGGAAGATGGTGCCGATCAACACGTGGGCGCCGTGGAACCCGGTCGCCATGAAGAACGTCGCGCCGTAGATGTGGCCAGAGTAATTGAACGCGGCGTGGCCGTACTCGACGTATTGGAAGTACGAGAATGACGCGCCGAGAAGCACGGTGAGGGCGAGGCCGGCGATCAGTCCGCGACGGTCGTCCTTCAGGATCGCATGGTGCGCCCACGTAACGGTCACGCCTGACAGCAGCAGGATCAGCGTGTTGACGAGGGGGAGCCCCCACGGGCTGAACGTGTGCTTGAACGCTTCGTTCGGCACCGGCGGCCACTGGCCACCCAGCACCTCGTTGCGCTGTACCAGTCCGATTTGCGCGGTATTGTTCTGCAGGATCTCCACCCCGGCCGGGAAGAGCGAAGCATCGAAGTAGGCCCAGAACCACGCCACAAAGAACATCACTTCGGAGGCGATGAACAGGATCATGCCATAGCGCAGGTGGATCTGCACCACGGGTGTGTGGTCACCCTTGTGCGATTCGCGGATGACATCGCGCCACCAGAAGAACGCGCACGCCACGACTGACATTGTACCGACGATGAACAGCCACGGCCCGTTGACGCCAAACAGCACTTCGCCTTGAGCGCTGCGCATCCAGCAGACAGCGCCGACCGCCATGACGAGAGCGCCGAATGAGGCGAGCAATGGCCACGGGCTCGGATCAACGAGGTGGTAGTCATGTTCGGGCTTGGTGTGTGTATTTCCCATCGATCTCACTCGCTCCCTCTGGCGCCGCAGCAGCCGCTAAAATCTAGCGTCGTCGTCAAATCCCGCGTTTTTCGGATGGCGGCGGCGACACGGCAGCAGCCGTTGTCGGCTTGGTCGGCTCGGTCGGATAGAATGTGTAGGACAGGATAATCCGTCCGATGTGGGCTGCGTCTTTGTCGGTCGCGAGGTTCGGGTCGACATAGAACGTCAAGGGCATCTCGACGCTTTCGCCTGGCTGCAGCGTTTGCTCCTGGAAGCAGAAGCACGCGATTTTTTGGAAGTGGATACCGGCGGCCGGGGGGTCGACATTGAATGCCGCCGTGCCGGTCAGCGGCTTGTCGCCAAAGTTGGTCGCGCGATAAAACGCAAGCGCGTTTTCGCCGAGCTTGAGTTGAATGCTCTGTTGGACCGGCTCGAACTTCCATTTTAGTCCATTGCGCACGTTGGCGTCGAACAGAACTTCGACCGGCCGGTCGAGTACGGTTTGTGAGGGCGCGATCGCCCGTTGTGTCGTGCCGCCGTAACCCGTCAATTGACAGAAGATGCGGTAAAGCGGCACGGACGCGAAGGCCAGGGCCAGCATCACGACTGGCATCACCGATACCGTTATCGCGATCCGCATCGCGCGTTTGGTGTCGTAATCGCGTGGCGCCGATGGTGTCGGCTGCGGCGCGTTTGGATCGATATTAATCATCACATGGCCCTGTTTACGACATTGCCGCCAAGACGAACCATGGTCGCTGCATAAAACAGGACCACGAGGAACCCGAGAGCGAGGGCGACCGCGATCGACCGCCGGTATTGGCGCGCCTTGGCTTCGGGGCTGAGTTCAACGAATTCTGGCTCGATCTGTGTCGAGCTTGCGGCCTCGGGAGCGGTCGCGGGCGCCGCCGGAACAGCTGTCGGCGTTTCGGGCGCGTCCTTTACCGCACTCATGCCATCACCCGGCGGATGATGCCCTCGATGAGCAATAGGCCGAACAAAGCAAAGAGATAGAGGATCGAGAAAGCAAACAGCTTTTTCGCCGCCGCATCAGCCTCGCGGCCTTCGGTAATCCGGCGCACGTCGAGAGCATAACGGAGGAACAGGGCGCCGAGGATGGTCGAGGCTGCCAGATAGGCGAGGCTGCCCATGCCGAGGACATATGGCGCGATGCCGAGCGGCACCAGTAGGTAGGAGTACAAAACGATCTGCCGACGCGTTTCGGTCGGTCCGGCGACGACTGGAAGCATCGGCACACCGACCTTTTCATAATCGCGGCATCGGTAGAGCGCGAGCGCCCAGAAGTGTGGCGGCGTCCAGATGAAGATGATTGCGAACAGCAGCGCGCTTTCGATCGAGACGCCACCAGTGACGGCTGCCCAGCCGATCATGGGTGGGAAAGCACCTGCAGCGCCGCCAATCACGATGTTCTGCGCGGTCCGCCGCTTCAGCCACATGGTGTAGACGAACAGGTAGAACCCGATCGTCAGAGCGAGAAGGGCGCCAGCCGCGACGTTGACGAGGAGCCCCAGCATCAGCACGGAGGCAAACGACAGGAACGAGCCGAATGCGAGGGCGTCTTCAGGACTGATCTTGCCGCGCGGAATCGGCCGTGAGGTCGTGCGCTGCATCTGAGCGTCGATGTCGGCGTCATACCACATGTTGAGCGCGCCGGACGCGCCGGCACCGACCGAGATCGCGAAGATGGCAATGAATGCCATCAACGGATGTATCGAGCCGGGAGCGAGCACCATCCCGGTTATCGCCGTCAGAATGACGAGCGACATGACGCGCGGCTTCATCAACTGGAAGAAGTCGTAGACGGAGGCGCCGTTGGGCGTGACCCGTACGGTGACCGGCGGTAGCGTTTCTGCGGTGACCGTATCGATGCCGGCTTCGGCCATTCCAGGTCGTCCTTCTGTCGGTCGGTGTGCGCACAACGCTTGCGGGGAGTTGGGCGCGAGGGGTTTGGCCGGTCAGACGCGGCTGTAAATGTCAGCCGCGTCTGGTGTCGTGATCAGTGATGATCATCGCCGGTGATGCGCGGCAGCTTGTTGAACGAGTGGAACGGCGGCGGCGAGGACAGCGTCCATTCCAACGTCGTTGCGCCTACGCCCCACGGGTTGGCTGATGCCTTTTCGCGGCGGACCAAGGCGACAGCCATGCCGATGAAGAAGACCAGCGTACCGAGCGTCGTGATGTAGGCACCGTATGACGAGATCCGGTTCCAGAATGCGAACGCATCGGGGTAATCCGCGTAATGGCGCGGCATGCCTGCAAGGCCCAAGAAGTGCTGTGGGAAGAACAGGATGTTAGCGCCAATGAACGTCAACCAGAAGTGCAGGTGGCCCCAGAACGGCGCGTACATGTAACCAAACATCTTCGGGAACCAATAGTACCAGCCAGCAAAGATGGCGAATACGGCACCGAGTGACAGTACGTAGTGGAAGTGCGCGACGACATAGTAGGTGTTGTGCAGTGAGCGGTCGACGCCGGCATTGGCGAGCATCACGCCCGTGACACCGCCAACGGTGAACAGGAAGATGAAGCCCAAGGCCCACATCATTGGAAGGCGGAACGAGATCGAGCCGCCCCACATCGTGGCGATCCAGGAGAAGATCTTCACGCCGGTTGGCACGGCGATGACCATCGTCGCGAAGACGAAGTAAGCCTGCGTGTCGACGCTAATGCCTGCCGTGTACATGTGGTGCGCCCACACGACAAACCCGACAACGCCAATCGCGACCATGGCGTAGGCCATGCCGAGGTAGCCGAACACCGGCTTCTTGGAGAATGTCGAGATGATGTGGCTGATCATGCCGAAGCCCGGCAGGATCAGAATGTAAACTTCCGGGTGACCGAAGAACCAGAAGAGATGCTGATAGAGCAGGGGGTCACCGCCACCGGCCGCGTCGTAGAACGTGGTTCCGAAGTTCCGATCGGTAAGCAGCATCGTGATGGCGCCAGCCAGCACCGGAAGCGACAGCAGCAGCAAGAACGCGGTGACAAGTACCGACCACACGAACAGCGGCATCTTGTGCAGCGTCATGCCGGGCGCGCGCATGTTGAAAATCGTCGTGATGAAGTTGATCGCGCCGAGGATAGACGATGCACCGGCCACGTGAAGCGACAGGATCGCGAAGTCGACGGACGGGCCAGGATGACCGATCTTGCTCGAAAGGGGCGCGAGGACGATCCAGCCTGTGCCGACACCGTCCGTACCAGCAGCTCCGGGCACAAACAGCGAAATCAGCAGCAGTATGAAGGCTGTTACCAGGAGCCAGAACGAAATGTTGTTCATGCGCGGGAACGCCATGTCCGGCGAGCCGATCATCAGCGGCACGAACCAGTTGCCGAACCCGCCGATCATGGCCGGCATGACCATGAAGAACACCATGATGAGGCCGTGGCCCGTGACGAACACGTTGTAGACGCCGGGATTGGCGAAGTATTGAAGGCCCGGCTCCTGAAGTTCCATACGCATGGCGACAGACAGCGCGCTGCCGATCACGCCTGCAAACATAGCGAACAGCAGATAAAGCGTGCCGATGTCTTTGTGGTTCGTCGACAGGAACCATCGCGTGAAGAATGACGGCGCATGATCTTCGTGATCATGCTCTGCCGTTTTCGAATAGCTGCCCATATTGGACCCCATGGCGGAACGATTGTGACTTCAATTGTGGTCGGGTCGGGCCATCATAACCCGGGCCCTCGCCTCTTGCGTGCGGCAAACTTCGGCGGCGGGCGCAACCGTTACTGGACCTGCGCGAGTTTGTTTTGCGACGTGTGGCGGTCGAGGTCGGCTTGCAGGATCGCTTTCGCCTTCTTCCCGTCCTTGGCCTTGAGCGCGGCGACCCAATCGTTGAAGGCCTGCTCACTGACAACCTTCACGCCGATCGGCATGCTGGAATGGTTTTTCCCGCACAACACCGAGCACTGGCCCCAGTAGGAGCCGACGACGGTTGGCTTGAACCACGTCGCATGGACGCGGCCAGGGACAGCCTGCATCTTCGAGCCGAACGCTGGAATGGTCCAAGAATGGATGACGTCGTTGGATGTCACCAAGAGGTGGACGACTTTGTTGACGGGTACGGCGATGTCGTTATCGACCGCTAGCTGACGGGGCTGCTTCAGCTTTTCCCACAACGGCTTCGAGGCGGCCTGCATCGCGGCTAGTTTCGCGAGGCTGCCATCTTCAAGCGTACCGTATTTGGCGCTGAATTCCTTGTCGCCGATCTCGGCTTTGATCACGTCTTCGTCGGTCACCATGTTGGAGGTGATCGAAATGCCCTTGTGGTCGAGATACTCGTGCTCCCAATACCAAGCGTTGCCGATCGCTTTGATCGTAAGGTCCGGCTTGGGATAATTGTATTGCAAATACAAGAGCTTGAATGACGGGATCGCGATGACCAGCAGAATCGCGATCAGGACAATCGTCCAGGCGACCTCTAATCCGACGTGGTGCGTGTTCTTCGATGGCACGGGATTGGCCGTCTCGTTGAACCGGACGCCCACATAAATCATGAGGCCCAGCACGAACACCACGATGCCGATAATGATGGCGTTGGTCAGGTCGTAGAACTCGAGCGTCTTCTGCATCACTTCGGTAGCAGGTTTCGACAGACCCATCTGCATCGGCTCGGGCTGGCCAATCGCCAGCGCTGCCCCTGCAAGACCTGTGATCATCAGCGCCACGAGCCCAGCGTTCAGGAGCTTTCCAGCAGCGTACGTGGCGGCGGTTTGCCAACTCGTCATGCGCGTTTCCCTCGTTCGGGCAGCGCGGATTGGCGCCAGCCACTTTTCGTTCGCCGATGTGATGCACTGCAACTAGGCGAAGAGCCACGAATGTACAGCACAATACATAGGCAATTTACTATCCGTCGACAGCAACACCATCGGCCGTTGCCGAACAAGCGCAACCGGTGTTGAATTTATGCGACATAATCTCGCGATTACGCATCTTCGTCTGACGCAGCCTACACTGGCTTTGGAAGCTCAGAATACTGCGACGCGTCGATGTCGGAATTCGGCCGCGTTGTCGGTTAGACACCTTCGATCAAGAACACCATAGCGGTTCCGCGCGTGGGTCCAATCTAGCGAGGCAGATGTGATCGCAGTCGGCAGACGATCGGGTGGACTACGGGGCGGGTGCGGGCTCGCACTGCATTGTTTTGGTTCATTTTTCCAAGTTTTTGCAGCCGTTCTGATCGCGGCTTTTTCCGTCAGTGCGTCGGATGCAAACGCGGCGGAAGAAGGAACTGTGAAAGGCCAACACGGCGACTGGCAGATCGTGTGCAAGGACCCACCGCCAGGGGCGAAAGGCGAGGTCTGCGCCCTGGTTCAAAGCGTCACGGCTGAAGATCGCAACAACGTCGGGCTGACCGTCTACTTCCAACGGTTTTCTAACGGAACGCGCGTTCTACGCGTGTTTGCACCGGTCGGCATCTTGCTGCCACCAGGGCTCGGCCTCAGGATCGACGAGAAAGACGTCGGGCATGCGCCGTTCCTGCGCTGTCAAAACTTTGCCTGCTACGCGCAGGTCGTGGCGGAAGACACGCTGGTCGAGCGCATGTCGAAGGGGAAGACCGCCGTGTTCGTCATCTTCCAAACGGAAGAGGCCGGCATCGGCATTCCGATATCGCTCAAAGGTTTTTCGGAAGCTTTAGCGGCGCTGAAATAAAAGCTAGTCTTTTGGCCACTCACAGGAGTGGCCAAAAGACCAGCGCGCGCTTACCGGTATCAGCGGGTCGTCAGGCAGACGTCTTGTAGAGCCACGCCACGACTTCGGCTTCGGCGTCGATCCGCCCCGCATCCGACTTGGCCGATTCTGTCTCCACCAATTCTGTCACCACCACGTCGGACTTGCCGGATTTCACGGACCTGTCTGATTTCACGGACTTGTCGGATTTCGCGACGTCGGATTTGGCGAGCTCCAACTTCATCGGCCGCGCGGGGAGATTGGACCGGCCGACGGCGTCATTGTCGACCGACTTTGGCACCACGTGTGGCGTGGCTGCGGCAATTGGAGACGAGCGCGCATCGTCGACTGGCGCGGTATCATGGCGGCCGTGCGCCGGGTCAGCTGCCACATCGGCGTAGGCCGTACCCATGCGCTCCAAGGACTGGAGATACTGCCGCTGCGCAGTCTGCCAATAACGAACCTGCTCGGCGACGGCGTCCATGGGGGACTTGCACTGGGCAACAACCTGCGGAAATTCGAGCGCCGCCATCATTCGGCGCGTCGCCAACGCGACGATCTCGACTTGCATCCGGCCAACGGCCTTTATCCACGCGTCCCCGGCGATAGCCGGCGCCGTCCACATTTCGACAGGTTTTTGCAAGGGGTTTTGGTACATTGCATCCTCATCCCAACAACGTTTCCACGCGATGATGGCGTGCAGCCAACAGCCTCGCGACTACTCATAATGGTAGGTTCTTGCGCAATATATTGCCAATGCGCGAAAACGCACGCCTGCCATGCGAAAATCGACTGGGTGAGTGCAGATCAATTTCTGGTTCATGCAACTTTCTGAATTCGCAGTACTTATTGCATCTATAGCCGTTCCTTAATTTTCTGTGTACAACTTCCCCGACACTGCGGCATCGTGTTGTCATCGGGTCAGGCGGGCAACGCCTCAGCGATTTCACGTGTCGGCGATATTTCGTGTTGCGTTTGGGTGGTCTGATGTGGGGGCGCATCACAACGATTTGCCGGGCGGTTGGCTTGGTCGAGAGCCGCGCCGTCGGCTGCCTGCGCCGGTCGTGGTCCGAGCCTGGCCAACAGCTGTCGACCCCACTATCAATCGGCTTTGCCGTTGGCCTCGCCGCTACCCTCGCCGTCGGCCTCGCCTCCCCGGCAACTGCGGCCGAATTCGATGCCTTCGAGGATATCGACCGGGTTGGCGCGTTCGAAGCCTGGGCCGGTGCTGATGCGACGTCGCGGACGTGGTTTGCCTACTCAGGCGTGACGGCCGCCGTGTGGGGGGATATCCATGCCGACGGCTTCCGTTTGCGGGCGGCTCAAGGTGTCGGTGGCTACTCGTATCGATACGATGCCGCGACGGCGGTGAAGGTCAGCAAGTCCGTGACCGACCTGATGATCGGATATCAGTTCGGTGTCGACGATTACACGCTCAAAGCGTTTGCCGGTTGGTCTGTCCTGGCACGCCAATTCGAGGTGCCGTCGCTGGGAGCAGTCGAGCAACGGATCGAACACGGGTTCAAGGCTGGCGTCGAAGTCTGGCTGGATTGGTCGGAGGTCACGTGGGCGTCGTTCGATGCCAGTTTCGCCCAAGCGCGCTCGACCATCGATGCCCGCTTCCGCCTCGGACAGCGGCTCGACAACGACATTTCGGCAGGACCCGAGGTCGTGTTCAATCGCACCGATCTGAGCGGTGAAGTGATCGCGAATGGCACGGATTACGGCAACGCCCGGATCGGGGCGTTCGTGCGCTATGACTGGTTCGGCGGGGAAATTTCGGCCGCTGGCGGGCTTTCAAGCGATGTCACGGGCTCGCAATCTCGCGCCGGGCCGCCTTCGGGCACTGGCTCGGGGAGCAGCTCGAGCTTGCCAAGCATAAAGGCCGAACGACACTCGCCTTACGGCTCGGTAACCGTGCTGTTTCAGTTCTGACAGGCGTTGCGACCTCGACCCGACCACCTCGACCCGACCGCCTTGATTTATCCAAGTTTATGATCCAAAAAAAACGGACGATCGTTTTGTCCTGAGAGTGTACAATCGGCTGCTGAGACAACGCCTACTTCACCCGACCGAAACCGACCGTGCCCAAACTCAAGCCCGACACACAGTTTGCCCGCCAGCAACACATCCTCGACGCTGCCGAACTCGCGTTCGCCGCCGGGGGATTTCACCGCACGACAATGCAGGATGTTGCGCGCCAGGCGGGCGTCAGCCTCGGCGCGCTCTACGTCTATTTCGCATCCAAGGAAGACCTTATCGCCGGAATCACCGAGCGGGATAGGGCCAAACTGACCGAGCAGTTGGCTGCCATCGGTCAAGCGCCAGACCTCGCTGCGGCGCTCGCCAAACTGGGCGAACATTACACGGTCGAGGAGCCGCGCTACAAGCAGCAGCTGGTTATCGAGATCGGCTGCGAGGCGATGCGCGGTGGCTCCGTCGGCTCGATTTACCGGGCCTGCGACGAGGCGATCATGGGCGACTTCGAGCGGCTGTTCCAGCGCGCCATCGAGGATCGTCGCATTAATCCGCGCTATGATGCAGCCACCATCGCGCGCGCGATTGCCGTTTTAGGCGACGGCCTGTTCTGGCGGCGGGCCGTCGACCCGACGTTTGATACCAAAGCCATGGTCCCGGTCATCGCCACGCTCGTAGCAGCATTGCTCGATGGCGCCGACCGGCCGCACTCCGCACTCGCCGAGGACACGAAACATGAAGTCTAATCTGATCCTTTTGGCGGTTATCGCTGCCGGTGCAGCGGGGTGGTACGTGCTGCATCAGCCGGGGCAGCCCGTGAGTGGGACGGCCGGTTCGGCAGCGGAGCCCAAAACAGCGGTCGCACCTGCGGTCTCTGTCGTGAAGGCAACGTTGAGCGATTTCGTCGAAACAGTTTTGGTGACCGGCTCGGTCGTCGCGCGCGACGAGGTGATGATCGCCCCTGAAATCGAGGGCTTTCGGATCGTCGAACTCGCGGCCGAAGAGGGCGACACAATCAAGAAGGGGCAGGTACTCGCCCGGCTGGCAAATGCCACGCTCGATGCAGCTTTGGCCCAAAGCGATGCCAATATCGCGCGGGCAAGCGCGGCTATCGCAGTTGCCCGAAGCGCAATCGTTCAGGCAGAGGCGGCCGAAAAAGAGGCGGACCAGGCGTTTGACCGCGCCCGCCCGTTGAAGCAGTCCGGAACCATTTCTGAAGCGGTATTCGACCAACGGGAAGCCGCTGCCAAAACGTCCGCTGCAAGGCTCAATTCGGCCCGCGAAAGCTTGCTCAGTGCCGAGGCCGACAAAGCCGCGATCGAGGCCTCACGGCGGGAGATCGTCTGGCGGCGCGAACGGTCTGAAATCCGCTCGCCCGTCGACGGCACGGTCAGTCGGCGCACGGCGCGGGTCGGTGCCGTTGCGAGCGCGGCGGGCGACCCGTTGTTCCGCATCGTCGCCAATGGCGAAATAGAACTCGATGCCGAGATTTCAGAACGGGATGTGGGCCGCATCAAGGACGGGCAACCGGCGACGGTCACCATAACGGGCATGGGCGAAGCGCGGGGCGTGGTGCGGCTGGTGTCGAGCGAGGTCGATCGAACGACGCGCATCGGCCGGGCGAAGATCGGCCTTGGCTCCAACTCTGCGTTCAAGCTCGGCGCATTCGGGCGCGGGACGATCGAGACAGGCCGCAGCCGGGGTATCGGGCTGCCGACATCGGCCGTCGTTTTCGGTGCCAACGGCGCCACTGTACAAGTCGTCAAGAACGACCGCGTCGAAACACGCCGCGTCACGATCGGGCTCAGTTCGCAACAGCTCGTCGAAATCAAGGACGGGATTGCCGAAGGCGACGTCGTCGTTGTCAAAGCGGGCAGCTTCCTGCGCGATGGCGACGCCGTCCGGCCGATGACGACGCCGACCACACTCAGCACCGCCGCACCGTGAGGATCTGATGAGCACTGCAACCAACATCTCCGGCTGGTCGATCCGCAAGCCGGTGCCATCCATCGTGCTGTTCGCCGTACTGCTGTTGCTCGGCATCATGAGCTTCCGGTCGCTGCCGGTCACGCGGTTTCCCAACATCGACGTGCCGGTGATCTCGGTCACGATCACACAGTCGGGGGCGGCGCCTGCCGAACTCGAAACGCAGGTGACGAAGCAGGTCGAAGATGCGCTGGCAAATATCACCGGCGTCAAGAAACTGCTGTCGACGCTGACCGATGGTGCTTCGGTGACGGCGATCGAGTTCCGCCTCGAGGTCAACCAGGATCGCGCGCTCAACGATGTTCGCGATGCGATCGCCAATATCCGCACCGATCTGCCACGCAATATCGACGAACCGATCATTCAACGTATCGATATCGAAGGGCAATCGCTCGTATCGTATGCCGCCTACGCCCCCGGCATGACGCTGGAGGGTCTCTCCTGGCACGTCGACGACGTCATTAAGCGCCAGTTGCAGGGCCTTAAAGGCGTCGGCCGGGTCGTCCGGCAAGGCGGAGTTGTTCGTGAAATCCGAGTGATCCTCGATCCCGACCGGCTGTTGGCCCTCGGCATTACTGCAAGCGCGGTCAACCAACAGGTCCGCGCGACAAACGTCGATCTCGGCGGTGGGCGCGGCGAGGTCGGCGGCCAGGAGCAGACCATCCGGACGTTGGCTGGTGCGCGCGAGGTCGAGCGGCTGGCAGAGACGAAAATCGTCATTCCTGGCGGCCGCGACGTTCGATTGAAAGACATCGCGCGCATCGTGGACGGCAACAGCGAGCCACGGTCGTTTGCCGCCCTCGATACCCAATCGGTGGTTACGTTCGCGGTGTTCCGCGCCAAGGGCGCAAGCGAGGTCACGGTCGCCGACGGTGTTGCAAAGCGCGTCGCAGAACTGCAGGCGCAGCATCCCGACATCGTTCTGCGCAAGGTTGACGACAGTGTTGCCTACACGCGCGGCAACTACGAAAGCGCGATGCTGTCGCTCCTCGAAGGTGCGGCGCTCGCGGTGCTTGTCGTGTTTTTGTTCCTGCGCGATTTGCGTGCGACGATCATCGCGGCGATCGCCCTGCCACTCGCCGCGATCCCGACGTTCTGGGCGATGAGCATGATGGGGTTCTCGCTCAACCTCGTCAGCCTTTTAGCCGTTACGCTCGTGACGGGCGTGCTGGTCGACGACGCGATCGTCGAGATCGAGAACATCGTCCGCCACATGAGGATGGGCAAATCCGCCTACCGGGCCTCGCTCGACGCGGCCGACGAGATCGGTCTTGCGGTGATCGCGATCACGCTGACGATCGTCGCGATCTTCGCACCGGTCTCGTTCATGGGCGGTATCGCCGGGCAATATTTCAAACAGTTCGGCTTGGTGGTTGCCGCCGCGGTGCTGTTCTCGCTGCTTGTCGCACGTCTGATAACGCCGATGATGGCGGCTTATCTGATGCGCTCGGTGCCGCATGAGGAGAAGCCCGACGGCATCATCATGCGGTCCTACATCGGCATCTTGAAACTGACGCTCAAAGACAGGCTGTCGCGTTTCCTGACGCTGGTTGCCGGCGTTGGTATCTTTGCCGCCGCAATCCAGGCGACGGCGAACCTGCCGACTGGATTCATGCCCGACGACGACGTCTCGCGGCTCGTCATCTCGACAGAGCTGCCGCCGGGAGCAACACTCGCCGATACCCGCACGGCCACTGACACCCTGTCGCTCGGGCTCAAGAAGCTACCGGAAGTGAGGCAAGTTCTGGTGATCGGCGGGAGTGGGCCGCTCGGCACGCAGGAGGTGCGCCGCGCAACACTCCTCGTTCAGCTGGTGCCGAAAAGCGAGCGCAAGCGGTCGCAAAAAGAAGTCGAGGCGCTGGTGTCGGATGTGTTCGGGAGCGTGCCGGACACGCGCTCGTGGTTCATCAACGAGCGTGGCGAACGCAAGCTGAGTTTCTCGATCCTGTCCAAAGATGGCGACGCGCTGACGGCATTCGTCGGCACGCTCGAAGCGGAACTGCGCAAGATCGACGGCTTCCGTAACGTTGCCTCGATTGGCGCGATCGACCGGCCGGAAATTCGCATCGTACCGCGCTACGATGATGCCGCCGCTGTCGGCGTTTCACCTGAAGCCATTGCCGACACGGTGCGTGTTGCCACGCTCGGGGACGTCGCCGCAAACTTGGCGAAGTTCAACGCCGGTGACCGGCTAGTTCCAATCCGGGTGCAAATCGAAGACAGCGCGCGAACGGATTTGCGCCAGATCGAACAGTTGCGCGTGCTGGCCCAGAACGGAAAAGCGATCCCCCTGTCGGCGGTCGCCAGCGTTGAATTCGGACGCGGCCCGAGCTCTATCGACCGGTTCTCGAGGGTGCGGCGGGCGCAAATCGGCGCCGACCTCGCGCCGGGCCTGGCACTTGGGGACGCCCGAGAACGCTTCAACGAGACCGTGAAGCGACTTGGCTTGCCAGCTGGTGTTTCGCTCGAAGTGTCCGGCGACGCCGAGATCCAGGACGAAGTGGCAAACGGGTTCATCACGGCGATGGGCACCGGACTGATGATCGTGTTCGGCGTTCTCGTGCTGTTGTTTGGCAGCGTTTTCCAACCGATCACGATCCTGCTGTCGCTGCCGCTATCGTTTGGTGGCGTCGTGGCTGGCCTGCTGGTGACAAATAACCCCGTCAGCATGCCGGTTTATATCGGCTTGCTGATGCTGATGGGGATTGTCACGAAGAACGCAATTCTCCTCGTCGACTTCGCGGTCGAAGAGATCGCGCGGGGTACCGACCGGATCACCGCGCTCATTGAGGCGGGCCGGAAGCGAGCGCGACCGATCGTGATGACGACGCTTGCGATGGTGGCGGGGATGATGCCGGCCGCCTTCGCCGTCGGCGAGGGTGGCGAGTTCCGCGCACCAATGGCGATCGCGGTGATCGGGGGCCTCATCGTTTCGACCGCGCTGTCACTCATTTTCGTGCCGTCGTTCTTCACGGTGATGGACGATCTTGGATGGCTGGTCGGCCGCATGTTCTCAGGTGTGATTGGACCGACCGACGAAGCGGTTGAGGCAGCAAAACCGGGCGAGTCGAGTGGTGCCGCAGTTTCGTCTAGCGGGGCGGCTGAGAAAGACGTTGCACCGGCGAAGCGGCCGCTCGCGCAAGCTGCTGAATAACAAAACGCTCGTCAGGAAAACATTGGCGAAACGGTGCTTGTCGCTGCCGTTGGCCGGGCATAGACCGTAGGCTGTGACGTACCCACCACCGCGCTGCAGCGCGATGTCCCATTCAGCATGCGACCGGCGAGGCCTCCAATGTTCGACGCGAAATCCCTGATCGAAATGATGGTGCGCGGGGCGGCTCCGCAGCGGCCTAACACGTCTGAGGCAGGCGCCGGCGGCCTGAACGATCTCCTCGGCCAACTCGGCCGCATGTTGCCGCAACAGGGCGGTGCGCAAGCGGACGGTGGCCGTGCCGCGCAGGGCAACGGGGGCAACCCTGGGGGCATCTCTGGGGGCATCCCTGGCCTCGATGATTTGCTGCGGCAGATCGCTGGCGGTGCGGGTCAGCAGCCCCAGAGCGGCGGCCGGAACATGGCCGAGCGGGGTGATGCGCCCGCATCAGGTGGCGGTGGATTGGGTGGCGGCGGATTGGGCGACATCATGGGACAGATGCGCGCGCAAATGGAACAAGCCGGTCGCGCGCTCGGCCAGGGCGGGCGAGGCGACACGGCACCTTCTGCAGGTCCAGCACGGTCTGCGGCCGCAGGTGGCGCGAACATCATGGACATTCTTGGCCAGGTTCTCGCGCAGGCAACCTCCGGGGCCAAGGACGGCGCTGGCCGGATCGGCGCTGCGACGGGCGCGAACGATGCACTCGGCCGCATGACCGGCGGCGCCAGCATGGAAGACATGATGGCCACGCTGAAGACGATGATCGAACGCAATCAGTTTGGTGCGGGTGCAGCGGCGGGCGGTCTCGGCGCCGTCGTGCTTGGAACGCAGACGGGACGCAGCATTGCGGCCGGGGCGGCCAAGATCGGCGCGCTCGCGTTGATCGGCGGGCTCGCGTACAAGGCCTACCAGAACTATCAGGCTGGAAAGCCACTGATCGCGTTGGACCACGTGGTCGCCGAGGCAGCGCCCGATGGCAGCGGTTTTGAACCCGATTCCGTCACCAACGAAGCAGCGATCCTCTACATCCGGGCGATGATTGCTGCGGCCTCGGCCGATGGCCGCGTCGACCCGGCCGAGATGACCGGCATCATGGGCAATCTCAAACAGGCGGGCTTCGAGGCGGCGGCAGAGGAATTCCTTGCCGATGAACTCAACAACCCGGCGACAATCGACAGCCTTGTCGAGTCGTGTGTCAGCGCCGAACAGGGCGTGCAGGTCTACACGGCGGCGCGCATTGCGATCTCGCCCGACAGCCGTGCGGAGCAAGCGTTCCTGGCCGAACTCGCAGCGAAGCTCGGCATGGCGCCCGAGCTTGCCGCCAACATCGATGCGGCGACACGCAACCACGCGTAATCGGGCAACGATGAACCGGGCGCTAGCGATCAGGTCTGCCGCAAGCTGAGCATAAAATCGGCCGCCGCGTGTGAGCGAGGCGGCCGCATCATTTCACAGCTCGGTTCGTTGCCCAGGATCAGATCGCGGTGGTACGCGGATCAGTTTGCGGTGGTGCGCTTTGCGGCTGAGGCGCCGACAGCTGCTGGCTGCTGCCTCGTGCCAGCAGTGGCCGACTGTTCGGGTTTGAAAAACACGTCGACGCGCATGCCCGTCAACAATGGCGGTAACCCGTCGAGTACGACGACGACCTCGGCGACCTCGATGTCGGTTGGACGGCGGACGCCACGCGGGGGAATGCGTGGCGCGGCCATCGCCTGCGATACCGATGTGACGATACCGGTGAACTCTTTGTCGGGGAACGCGTCGCCTTTGATCACGACGCGTTGGCCGACCTTGACCTTGGGTGCGTCGCGCTCCTCGACCTCTGCCTTGACGCGCAAGCCCGACAGGTCACCCATGACGATCATCGGCGCTTCGGGCGACGGGGAAGCCAACTCGCCATATTTGATGTAGACGCCGAGGATCGTGCCGTCGGCAGGGGCTCGGATGCGGGCGCGCTCAACGGCGGCTTCCGCGATCGACAATTCCGCGCGTGCTGTGGCGAGCGACGACTCGAGGCGCGTCGCAAGCGGCATTCCGTCCCTGCTTTGAACGCGCTGGAGGTTGGCACGGCTGTTGGCCAGCTGCTCCTTCGCGGCATTGATCTCGAAGCGAGCCTGATCAAGGTCCTTAGATGCTGCCGGAGCCGAAGACCCTGCCGGAGCCGTAGAACCTGCCGGAGCCTGGGCGACACGCGCGGCAAGGGCTTTGGCGTCGAACGCCAGCCGCGCACGAAACAGCGCGCGCTCCGCAGTGGACACCGAGTCCTCGGCTTGCCGCCGCTCCAACGCCAAGCCTCGGACCGGCTCCTCGTCGCGCTCGCGCTCCCGGACCTGGACGTCGGTCTTGGCTGCGGCCGCACGGATCAGCTGATCTTCATCTTCAAGGCGAACCAGAAGATCGCCAGCCCGGACCACGTCGTTGGCTGAGACCGCGACATCGGCGGTGCGTCCTGCGACCGGCGTCGAGATGGTCAGATTGCCGTTGCGTGGCTCCACGCGGCCGGTCGCCGAGGCAATCCACTGCGGTTTGGCCGAGGCTCCTGGCCCAGTTTCGGCTGTTCCCGGGCTGGCAGCCGTTGGGGCTGTAGCCGTCGGTGCGGTCGCGGGCGATTGAGTCTGCGCCGGGCTCGCCAGCAACGCCGCGGCGACAACGGCCGCCGCAGCAAGGGCAAAAAGCGATGTCGAATTCAAGCCAAGCATCTGTTCAGACCTCTCATACAAAGCGTCGATTTCGTGCGGCGCATTATGGTCGTTCACCGGTTGCATGCGCGTCGTGGAGCCCGCTTGCCGCTGCCGGGGCCGGGGCCGGGGCCGGGGCCGTTATGACCGCTGGCGTTTTGCCCAGCGCAATGATCCCGTTCAGCGAGACGTTTTGCATCAGCGGTTTCAGTGCGACCGTGCCCTGCGTGCGGCGCGTCCGCGGTTGCGGTTGCGCCTACGTTTGCCGTTGCGGTCGGCCGCGACGTCGCGCAACTGGACGACATCTGCGGGTACCTGGTTCGTTATGACCCGCTCGCGGTGCTCCTCGCTGACGATACGGCCGTCTTCGATGTGGATGACGCGGTCGGCGTAGGCGATCGTCCTTGGATCGTGTGTCACGACGAGGATCGAGCGGTTCTGCTGCCGCGCGATGTCGGCCAGCAGTCGCATCACGCCGTGTCCGTTGACGCTATCGAGCGCTGCGGTCGGCTCGTCGGCGAGCACGATGGAGGGTTCTGTACAAATCGCACGGGCAACGGCGACGCGTTGTTTTTCGCCACCGCTGAGATTGGCTGGATAGCTATTCAGCTTGTTGGCGAGGCCGACGCTCTCCAGTGCGGCTTTGGCGCGCGAGATTGCGGCTGATCCCGTAACGCCAGCCACGTCGAGGGCGATGCGCACGTTTTCGAGCGCCGTCAGCGTCGGGAACAAGTTGTAGGATTGGAAGATGTAGCCGATGTGCGTCCGGCGGAGCGTGGCGAGGGCGTCGGGTGACAGCCCGGCAGTTTGCGTTCCGGCGACAGAAACCGTGCCGGCGGTGGGCGACAGGATGCAGCCGAGGATCGAGATCAGCGTGGTCTTGCCCGAACCCGAAGGCCCCATCAGCAAAGCCAGTTCTCCGGGCCTCATGCTGATGTCGACGCCCTTGACAGCGATGATCTTTCCGGCGCCTTGACCGAGTTCCTTGACGATACCGCGAGCTTCGAGAACGGGCGCTTCGAGAACGGGCGCTTCGAGAACGGGCGCTTCGAGAACGGGGGATGTGCTCATCGCGTAAACACCGTCACGGGATCGATCTTCGTCACCTTGAAGATCGCGGATACGGCCGAAATCGCGCACATCGAAATCGTCAGCGCCAGTAGCCCCAACGCCAGCCCCGGCGTCATGAGGATCGGCAGGGCACTGCCTTTGGATGCATAGACGATCAGTAGCGCGATCGCCATGCCGAGCAGGTAGCCGAGGCCCGCACTCATCGCGGCCTGCGCGAGGATGACCTGGTAAATATAGCCCGACGACGAGCCGAGCGCGCGCAAGGTCGCGAACTCGTTGATGTGGTCTTTGGTGCTCGAGTATAGCGTCTGCGCGACGATCACGGTGCCGACGAGCGTGCCCAGCAGGGCGCCACCAATGAGGGCGGCACCAGCGCCAGTGTTGAACAACCACTGCGTCAGGCTACGGTTCAGCATTTCTTCCCGCGTGAGGACTTCCGCGGGGGCGACTTTTGGGGCCAAGGCCGCCTGGACCTCTTTAATATCGGCGCCCTCTTCCAGCTTGACGAGATGGAACGACGTCGTCTGTTCAGGGGCGCCCACCAGTGCGCGCGCGCGATCGATGGGGGCAAACACGTAGGGCGATTGGGTAAACGACCTGATACCGCTGGTCAGCGCGCGGACCCGTACGCGGGTCTCCTGGATCTGCGCCGTACTGTTCATCCCGGTGATGCCGAGTTCGGCGAGGTAGGTCGTATCGACGGCGATGCCACCGGGCGCCTTGATATCTTCCCATGTGCCTTCGATGACGTTGAACGGTGACAAGCCACCATCTTCGACGTCGGCGCCCACCAGAACGACACGCGTCGAGCCGCCACCGGGTTTGAGCCACTCGGCGAATGTGGACAGCACCGGTGCGACCGATTTGACGCCGGGCGTCACCATCGCCTGATGCCGTTCCTTGTTGGTCAACAATGTCCCACCGTCTTCAAACGACTTGGAGCCGTACGCGGTAATCCACAGTTCACCCTTTGAATTGTCGATAAGCGCGGTGATGTCGCGGCTCGATCCGATGTAGAGGCCGAGTTGCACGGCCACGAGGACAACCGAGAACAAGATACCGATCAGCGTGACGGCAAGTCGGATCCGGTCGTGGCACAAATTTCGGAACGCCAGCGTCAGGATCATAGTTTGGTCCAGGGGTGGGAGATTGCCACCCTTCGAGCTGAAGCCGGCCACTCGCAGGGTCTTTGGAAAACGGTTCGGGCCGGGTTGAGCCAAGGCTACCCAGGGGCGGACCCCAGTGTTAGCCCGGCAACAACCGGTAGGGAAGCTCCCGATAAGGCGAGATGATGTCGCGGTGCGAAAATTGCAAATGCCGACCGCAAAATGCCGACTGCAAATGCCGACCTTGCGACGTGAAGCCGATGGCCAGTGAAGCCGATGGCCAGTGAAGCCGATTGCGTTGCGGGGCTATTAATGCTGCCGAACTATACCATTTTGTCGTCCACAATTCTGCCCAACCGCATGATAGACCACTCCGCAATGCCTTTGCCGCGTCAAGATTCTAAAGGTGGTGGACGTGCCGAACTCAAATTTGTCACTCTGCGTGACGCTTGCGGCCGTCACCGCTTTTTCGGCCTGCCTCGGGAGCGCCGCTTGCGCTCAAAGTGGCAAACCGGCCAAAGCCGCTACGGCTCCTCCCAGCCCGGCAGCCGCCGGGCCCGCTGTCGCCGAAGCTGGACTGTGGATCGACCACACCGGGAAAGGAGCGGTCGAGATTTCGCCGTGCGGCAACAAACTTTGCGGGACGATCGTTTGGCTCGACCAGCCACTCGATGGCAAGGGCAACCCAATTGTGGATGACAACAATCCTGAAACGTCAAAGCGCACGCAGCCGGTGTGCGGGCTTCAAGTCATCGGCAATCTCGTGCAGCAAAAGGACGGCTCGTGGGACAAGGGATGGATTTACGATCCCGAGAACGGCGAGACCTACGACCTCGCCGTTAGCATCAAGCCACCCAACCGCCTTTCCGTGACCGGTTATCTCGGTTTGAAGCTGCTCGGTGAGACGTACACGTGGTCAAGACCGCCAGCCGAGCCCGCCCTGGCGCGCTGCGGGCCGGTGCAACCGCCGACGAGGTAACATCTTTCGGTCTGGCGCGGAAAACGCCGACTGACCCTGATGCCGGACGGCAGCTACTCTTGTTCGCGGTCGCCGACCCGTGAATACTTTTCGAGGATCTTGCGCGCCTTATCGGCGGCGGCATCGGCGATGGCAGCATGGCCCTCGGCAGTCGGGTGGAACGCGCCAGAGTACGTTGCTGCCAGCATGACCTGTATGAAACTGACGGCTTCGAGCTTCAGAGCGCGCTGCATGACGCCTGCTGAAACGTGGAAATTTCCAGTCATGAAGGCGTCGTTTGGCGTCCGGAACCAGCGCTGCCGTGGCGCGTAAGCCTTGAAGTCTGCCGGATTGAATGGAACCCACTCGCCATCGACTTTACGTGGGATGCGAAGATCGTCAGCGAGCGAGAGCGCGTTGTCGGTGTAACCCGCACACAGACCTCGGCCGATAAATTTCGGACGGTGGGCGTCGGCAAATGTCCAGCCGTAACCCGTTGCTGCTTTTTTCATCAGGCCGTTCAGCGCATCGGCAACCTTCTCGCTTTCGCGAGCCTTGGCCTCAGACAGCCGGAAGTCAGGGAACACCTCCATGCCAGCTTGTCCGTCTGGGCAGACGTTGCGGCCGTTATCCAACAGCGACATGCCGGGATAGGCGGTCAAGATCACACGGTCGCTCTCGTTCCAGGGAATGTGGAGGATGTTGTGGCTCGCGCGCTTGAGCGATTTATAGCGGGCTTCGACGTTGGAGAACCGCGCGCGTGCATCGCGGGGCTCGTAGACCTGACCGATCCAGCCACCGAGGCTTTTGAGCAGGGACTGGTCGGCAAGGACCGCATTGGCGACGAGGCGGGCAAAGCCAATGTCGTTGCCGCCAATGGACACCAGCATCAGGTCAATCTTGCGGGCGTTGACACGGTCGCATTTGCGCAAGACGAGGCCGCCTTGCAATTCCGGAATACGGCCGTCGATATGATAGGCTTCGGGCAAGTCTTGCATGGCCGCTTCACGATCGCCGCATTGGACCTCGGCGATCGCGGAGACCTGCGACAATTCGGGCGGACGCGGCACCCACTCGTTGCCCTTGTAGCGCAAGAACAGCCCGGCCACGACCTCGGCGCCCGAACAGGCAACACTGGCGAACGTCACGGCACGATGGGGGTCCTCGATCGCGAGTTGCAGTGCGACGCGGAGTTGGTGTGAATAGAGTGAGCGGTGGCAGGCTTGGTCGAGCCACCGTGCGTTCTCGTCGATGAAGTCGCTGTCGCCGATCGTACGCCATGACCCGATGCGAACGGGTAGCCCGGCCAAATCATTGCCGTTTTTGCCCGGCTTGCCGTAGTCGGCGACGCGCTCGCGCGAAAAGCGAACCGGGATGTCGGGGTTGCCCTCACCCGATCCGAAGCTGTCGCCCATGCCGACGATGAACAGGTCCTTGACCTTGATGTTTGCAATCGCCGGTTCGCTACCGCCGAAATCGACCTCGACTTGCGCCCCGTCGGGATAAGGAATGTCGAATTTCACAGGCTCGGCACACGACTGCACGGCCTTTTGCGTCCGGCCGTCGCCGCGTGGTTTTGCCGTCCAGGTGCACTCGATCGTTGCGGGGGCGTCGCCAAATCCCTCGAGCGCTGCAATGACCGTATGATTTATGGGCTCGGCGTATGGCGTCTCGCTTTTGGGGCACACGTAGCGGTTGCGGGTCCAATCCCAGCAGGTCTTGCGATACATCGGCGCCGCCCAGCCCTCTTCGGTGCGGGCACCGAGCAGCCGCTCCGCAGATAGAATCGGGCTGCGGCGCTCCTCCGGGCTCAAAGCAAGCCATGTGGCGCGATGGGTTTCGGTATCGGCGGGATCGCCGAAGAACCGGAAAGGGTTTTCAACGCGCCAGCTGACGGCGGGCTGGACGGACCGTCCAGGCGAGCTGAGGTCAGGCGCGGCTGCAGCGGGGCGTGTTGCGGCCGTCAAAGCGGCGAGGACGATCGCTACCGCCGCCACTACGTCGCGGCGCTTGGTCTCATCACGGATCATCCAGAACCTCTCTCAAATCACACGAGACGTGGTCGATTATTCAAACCAGTCCAAGCCGCCGGGTACGCCACAGCCGCCAAACGCGGGTCAATGGCGAAATCACGGCGATCGACCGGCGCGGATCGTGACCGGGTGCCGTAACCGCTGAGAGATACGACGGCACCAAGCCCAACGGAAGGCAGGCCAGCCGGGCGGCGTCAGGCGCGGCCTGCCAGTGCTGCTTTGCGGTATCATATTTGTCGCGGACCTCGGTTGCATGACGCTGGACC
>JAWXCP010000055.1:0-15056 GCA_034408685.1 Hyphomicrobium aestuarii
CGCCGCGCCTGCAACGGCTCGGCCGTCGCCAGCGGCCGCCGCAGCGGCAACGAAATCGGCTCCCGCGTGGGCTTCTGTTGTGCGGAATTTGAGGTTGCTTGCGCTTGATATCCTCAACCAACCGTCTTCGACCTCGGCGCGGTCCGTCCGCCGCCCGCGTGGACCGCCACCAGCCGCTTCGGCGACGCGGCCCTCGACATCGAGTGCCGCCACGGCGTCGTCGATGCCGATCTCATTGCGTGCGATCGCGATCAACACGTCGTCGGCCGTGCGTTGATTGAAGCGCATGGCGAGCTTGTGCAGGTCGTCGGGCGGCTCGGCACCGGCGCGATGGAACTGCGCGGCGAGCAGGCGGCGGCCAAGTTCGATCTGGCGACGACGTCGGGCCTCGCGCGATTGGCGGCGGATCGCGAGTTGCGCCCGGCCCGTGACGGCGAACGCCTCCCAGGCTTCGGGATGCACGTGGCCTTTGGTGGTCAGCACCTCGACCTCGTCGCCATTGCGCAACTTGGTTTCGATCGGCACCTGGCGACCGTTGACGACCGCGCCACTCGCGATGTTGCCGATGTCGGTATGCACGGCATAGGCAAAATCCAGCGGTGTTGCTCCGCGCGGTAGCGCGATCAAGCCGCCCTTGGGGGTGAAGCAGAACACCTGATCGCGGAACAGCTCAAGCTTGGTCTGCTCCAGGAATTCTTCCGGATTGGAGCCGTCCGTCAGGCTCTCGACCATCTTGCGCAACCAGATATACGGGCGGATCGCGCTCTCGTCGGAGAGATTTGGTGCGCTGGCGCCATGCGACGCGGTGGGGCCATGGTTCCCGTTTGCGCCGTTGACCCCATTCGATCCGCGCCGTGTGTCTTTGTAAATGTCGTGGGCAGCGATCCCGTACTCGGCGATCTGGTGCATGCGATGCGTGCGGATCTGCAGCTCGACGCGCTGATTACGCGGCCCGATCACGGTCGTGTGCAACGACTTGTAATTGTTCTGCTTGGCGCACGACACGTAGTCTTTGAAGCGGCCAGGAATCGCCTGCCACATCGTGTGCACGAGGCCGAGCGCGCGGTAGCATTCATCGACCGTATCGACCTTGATGCGGAACGCGTAGATGTCCGACAGCTTCTCGATGCTGGTCTTTTTCTGCACCATCTTGTCCCAGATGGCGTAGGGCTTCTTCTCGCGCCCCGTGACCACCGCATCGATGTCGTGATCGCGCAGGTTGGCTTCGAGCGCCAACGTCGTCTCGTCGATCAGACCAGCTGTCGTGCGACGCAATTCGGCAAGCTTTTCCGACACCGCCCGGAACGCCTGCGGATTGACCCAGCGAAACGCCAACCCCTCCAATTCTTCGCGCATCTCGTGCATGCCGATGCGGCCAGCCAGCGGCGCATAGATGTCGAGCGTCTCTTGCGAATTGCGCTCGCGGCTTTCGGGCGGGTTGTGTTCGAGGGTCCGCATGTTGTGCAGACGGTCGGCGAGCTTGACGAGCAGCACGCGGATGTCGCTCGAAATCGCCAGCAGCAGCTTGCGAAAATTCTCGGCCTGCTCGGCCTTTTTCGACATCAAGTCCAGACGGCGGATCTTGGTCAGCCCATCGACCAATTCGGCGATCTTGGGGCCAAACAGGTGTTCGATCTCGGTGCGCGTTCCGTCAGTATCTTCGATCACGTCGTGGAGAAGCGCCGTCGCGATCGTCGCGTCGTCGAGCTTGAGCCCGGTCAAAATCGCGGCAACTTCGAGCGGATGAGAAAAGTACGGGTCGCCGTTGCGCCGCTTCTGATCGCCATGCTTCTTCATGGCGTAGACGTACGCGCGGTTGAGGAGCGCCTCGTCAGCCTTGGGATCGTAGCTGAAAACGCGCTCAGTGAGCTCGTACTGGCGCATCATGGGTGCGGTTGGCCTTGCGTTTTGTGCCGGGCATTTGCGTTGTGCCGGGGCATTTGCCGCCGACGATAGACGGAAGGTAAGGGGAGAGGCCTGCATCCTCAAGCGTCGATTATCGGCACGGATTGCCGGCCACAACGTTGACGGTGAGCCCCGCGCTGCGTCGCGCAGCAGCAAGCATGTGCCGAAGCCCAGCGGTCGCCAGTGTCAACAACCGTGAGAGCCGCTGCGGCTGCGACTTTAATTACCGGTTGCGGTCTAGGCGGTCGCGGGGATCACGGTCACCACGGTCGCGGTCCCGGGGATCGCGCTCGCCACGATCGCGCTCACCACGGCCGTTGGTCGAGGATGACGTGTCGCTCGGCGTCGAGCTTTCCAGACCGCGCAGGAGTTGCTCTTCCGTCATCGTGTCAATGACACCATCGCGGCCCATCTCGTCGCGGCCTAGCATCGGAAGGCGGCGGTCGGGAGCCAGAACCGGGGCAGCAGCAGCCTCGGGCTCATCGACTTCAACATTCTTCTGGATCGAGTGGATCAGGCCCTCGCGCATGTCGGAGACCTGCACCATCTGGTCGGCGATCTCGCGCAGGGCGATGACGGGGTTCTTGTCGTTTTCCGGCTCGACTGTGATGGCGCTACCGTTCGCGATGCCGCGGGCCCTGTGGGCGGCGAGCAAAACGAGCTCAAACCGGTTCGGGACCTTATCGACGCAATCTTCGACGGTGACACGTGCCATACGGGGTCTCTCCATCTGAGGGCGCCGACGGGGTCGACAAGCGCCGCAAACGATACTGGCCCAGCGCGGAAGCCCGCCCAGGCCCTGCTTATGTTTCACAAAAACCACGTCTGAGCAACGGACAATGTACAGGCGAGGTGTATCGACCCCAATCTTGCCTGCTCCCCTCTTGCCCCCCCCAACGGGGCAACGATTGCCCGGACTAGGCTTCCGATGCTGGCTTGGCGGCGCCTGCACGGATCGCGGCCTGAGCGGCCGCCAGGCGCGCTACGGGGATCCGGTAGGGCGAACAGGACACGTAATCGAGGCCCTGGTCGTGGCAGAACGCAACGGACGCCGGGTCGCCGCCGTGCTCGCCGCAAATACCGATCTTGAGGCCGGGCTTGGCCTTACGGCCGCGCGCGACGCCAATTTCGACCAATTCTCCCACGCCGGCCAGATCGATCGACTGGAACGGATCGCGCGGGAAAATGCCCTGGTCGTCATACGACAGCAGGATCGGGCGCACGTCATCGCGTGACAGCCCGAGACAGGTCTGTGTCAAGTCATTGGTGCCGAACGAGAAGAACCCCGCCCCGTCGTCTCCGCGCGCGATATCGCCAGCGACGAGACATGCCCGTGGTAACTCGATCATCGTGCCGACTTCATAAACCATCGGTGAGCCGGTCTCTTCGGCGACCGCGCGCGCCGTCAGGTCGATTACTGCGCGAACGACGTCGAATTCGGCGCGGTAGGCAATGAGGGGCACCATGATTTCGGGCGTCACCGGTTTGCCCGTCGACTTGGCGGCGATGACAGCAGCTTCGAGGATGGCACGGGTCTGCATCTCGGCGATTTCAGGATAGCGGATCGCTAGGCGGCAGCCCCGGAAACCGAGCATGGGGTTGACCTCATGGAGGTCGGCAATCCGTGATTTCAACCGCTCGACGGTGATGCCAAGGGCCTTTGCTACGCCGGTGATTTCGGTGTCGCCTGCGGGCAGGAACTCGTGCAACGGCGGGTCGAGCAGGCGGATCGTGACCGGTTTTCCAGCCATCGCTTCAAACAAGCTGACAAAATCAGCGCGTTGCATTGGCAAAACTTTGGCGAGTGCTGCCCGCCGCCCTGCCTCAGTGTCAGCGCATATCATTTCACGCATTGCGAGGATTTTGGCGGTATCGAAGAACATGTGCTCGGTGCGGCAAAGGCCAATGCCGTCGGCGCCGAACAAGACGGCTGCCGCTGCGTCAGCCGCCGTGTCGGCGTTGGCGCGGATCGCGAGGCGCCGCTCGGCGTCGGCCATCGCCATCATGGCGTGGAAATCTCCAGCCATCACCGGTTGGCGCATGGGTACGGCACCGGCAAGTACTTGGCCAGATGCGCCATCGATGGTGATCACCTCGCCAGCCTTGACGGTAACGCCAGCGACCGTGAACGAACCGGCGGCCATGTCGATTTTGACGGCACCAGCGCCGACGACGCACGGCCGACCCATGCCGCGGGCCACGACGGCAGCGTGGCTCGTCATGCCGCCACGCGCGGTCAGGATGCCTGCTGCGGCGTGCATGCCGCGGATGTCCTCGGGGCTCGTCTCGGTGCGCACCAGGATGACCGAGCGTCCTTTCGCCTTTCCAGCTTCGGCTGCCTCGGGCGTGAAGACGACTTCACCGGAGACGGCACCAGGCGACGCTGGAAGCCCCAGCGTCAGCAGCTTGCGCGGCGCATCCGGGTCGAGCGTTGGGTGAAGCAACTGGTCGAGTTGATCAGGGTCGATCCGCAGCAAGGCCTCACGCTGGGTGATCAGCCCTTCGGCGACCATATCGACGGCGATTTTGAGCGCGGCTTGCGTCGTGCGCTTGCCCGACCGGGTCTGTAACAGCCACAACCGGTTGTCTTCGATTGTGAATTCGATGTCTTGCATATCGCGGTAGTGCGCCTCGAGCCGTTCGAACACCTGCGCCAGCTCGGCGTAGGCGGTCGGCATCGCGCCCTCGAGCGACGCCCGCTTCGCCCCCATCTGTTTGCGCGCTGCCTCGGTCAGCACCTGCGGCGTACGGATACCAGCGACCACGTCCTCGCCCTGGGCGTTGATCAGAAACTCGCCGTAATATTCCTTGGCCCCGGTCGACGGATTACGGGTGAAGGCGACGCCCGTGGCCGATGTGCCGCCGAGGTTGCCGAATACCATGGCCTGGACGTTGACCGCCGTGCCCCAATCGTCGGGTATCGCATTGATCCGGCGATAGTCGTGCGCGCGCGATCCATACCAGGACTTGAACACGGCAGAAATCGCGCCCCAAAGTTGCTGGTGCAAATCCTGAGGGAACGGCGCGCCCTTCTCTTTCTCGACGGCTTCGAAATACTTAGCAATGACCCCGCGCCACTGCTCGGCTGTCGTGTCGGCGTCGGTGGCGATGCCGTGGAGGTTTTTGTAGCTGTCGAGAATATCCTCGAACACGCCATGGGGCATTTCCAGCACGACGTTGCCGTACATCTGGATAAAGCGGCGGTAACTGTCGAAGGCGAACCGTGCGTCGCCCGACCGGCGGGCAAGCCCCTCGACGGTGCGGTCGTTGAGCCCGAGGTTCAAAATCGTGTCCATCATGCCCGGCATCGAGGCGCGCGCCCCCGAACGGACCGAGACCAGCAGCGGCGCGGTTTCATCGCCGAACGTCGCGCCTACGATTTTGCCGATACCGGCCAGCGCTTCTTCGACCGGGTCCTTCAGCCAAGCGGGCATGCGGTTCCCGCCTGCGTAGTAGGCCATGCAGACTTCGGTCGAAATCGTGAAGCCGGGCGGGACCGGGAGGCCGAGCTTGGCCATTTCAGCGAGGTTTGCGCCCTTACCGCCAAGCAAATTGCGCAGGCTCGCATTGCCGTCTGTCCGCCCTGGGCCGAAGACGTACACCGGGGGATGCGACAGCGTGGCCTCGCTCTGTTTGACGGGCGCGTGCATGTTTGGCTTCTCCTAGAGTGGGCGATGGTCCAGCAGGGCGAACGATCCGCTGGCGAACGTGCGGCTCGCCCTGGCGAGCAGCGATATTCGGGGCGCGGCGCACCCTCGTAGCTCGCGCACGGTCTAACAGCCCAAACCCATGGTGCCACCAAATACCTTCGCAGTGGCAGCAGGGCCGCCATCCGACAAAAAGTCTCACGGTGGATTACTCTTGAACGGCTTGTTTACGCTTGTCGGGCAATCTCGCGTTGTTGCGTGAGCATTTGGTGGACGACCGTCTGGTGTTGGGACAGTCGTCGGGGTTCACGCTTGGCCCCATTTGCGTAGGTTTGGTCGGCGTTCCATGTTGAAACGAGTTCTCGTTGTCGATGACGATCCGGCACAACGGCGGATCCTGGAAGAAGTGCTGAAACGTCTCGGCTACGAGACCAAAAGCGTTGCGTCCGGTGAACAGGCTCTCGCGGTTCTCGACGGCCCCGAAGCGGCCTCGATCGCGATCGTGCTGCTCGACTTGATGATGCCCGGCGTCAACGGCATGGCCGTGCTGACCACCCTGGCTGAGAAAACGTCGATGCCGCCCGTCATCGTTCAGACGGCGAACGGCTCGATCGAAGCAGCGATCGCCGCGATCCGGGCAGGTGCTGTCGATTTCGTGGTCAAGCCGGCGAGCCCTGAGCGGCTCGACATCTCGATCAAGTCGGCGCTCAAGATCCAAGCGCTTTCGGGCGAAATCACCCGCATCAAGAAGAAGGTCGAAGGCACGCTGACCTTCAACGATCTCATTATCCGCAGCGAAGCGATGGCCCGCGTCATCGGGCTTGGCCGACGGGCGGCAGCGTCTAACATTCCGGTGCTGATCGAAGGGGAATCGGGCGTCGGCAAGGAGCTGATCGCACGCGCTATCCAGGGCGAAAGCGAACGAGCCGGCAAACCATTTATCACGGTCAATTGTGGTGCCATCCCCGAAAACCTTGTCGAAAGCATCCTGTTTGGCCACGAGAAGGGCTCGTTCACGGGTGCAACGGATCGCCGGATCGGCAAGTTCCAAGAGGCCGACGGCGGTACGCTGTTCCTCGACGAAGTTGGCGAACTGCCGCTGGATGCACAGGTCAAGCTGTTGCGCGCGTTGCAAGAAGGCGAGATCGACCCGGTTGGTTCGAAAAAGCCGGTCAAGGTCAATTTCCGCCTGATTTCGGCGACCAACCGCGACATGATCCAGCAGGTCAAAGACGGCAAGTTCCGCGAGGATTTGTACTATCGGCTCAACGTGTTCCCAATCAATATTCCAGCCGTGCGCAACCGATTTGACGACGTGCCGGAACTGGCTCGCCATTTCATGGCGCGGTTTGCCGCCGAAGAGGGAAAGCGCGTGATCGGATTTTCCCCCGACGCGATGCGGCTGCTGACGACCTACACGTGGCCGGGCAACGTCCGCCAACTCGAGAACGCGGTGTTCCGTGCCGTCGTGCTTGCCGACGGCGCCGAACTGACCGTCGACGAGTTCCCTCAGATCGCGGCCCACGTCGTCGGCTTCGACACGCAGGTACCGGCTGCTCCCGCGCCCGGACTGCTGCAGCGGCAAGCTTACACCGGGCCAGCCTTGCTCGGCGCCGAAGCGACAATCCCGCAAACTATCGAAGTCCGCGACGGAATCCTCGGAATTCCGGCGGTGCGGCAGGATGGTGAAATGCGGACGCTCGAGGAGATGGAGGCCGATATGATCCGTTTGGCGTTGGGGCGCTATCGCGGACATATGACCGAAGTCGCCAAGCGCCTGAAAATCGGCCGCTCGACGCTCTACCGGAAGATGCAGGACTACGGGTTGGAACCTCGCCCCAACTGATCGGTGCACTGAAACCTATCGAGCTCAACTCGCGTTACATGTCTGGTCGTCAAACGGGCCTCACGGCGCCACGTCGTTGGACATGTCACCTCTGCAGACTATGGTTGCGCATTGCTAGAGCGCCACACAAGTCCTCGGATTTCGTGTCTCGTGCCTCGGATTCGTGCGGTGCCCGTTACTCCGGTCATATAGCCGCCCCGTCATCAAGTGATGATAGGGTTGACGCTGGTTTTGCTCTGGAGGTCATTATGCGCGCCGCTGTCTGCATGCTGCTTTTCACGCTCTGGCCGTTCAGCGCAGTGGCGGAGACAGGACATCCGGCCGCGTCGGCTGCCGTTTTGGTGGCGGGCCCCGTGGCTGCAACGCTTACGGGACCAGATCAAACGGCGGCGCGTAACGCCCTCGCGCAGTATCCAGATCCGCCGGACACCGGAACGCCGGAACCGGAGCCGCCCAAGCCCGAACTCCCTAAGCCCGATATACCGACGCCCGGAGCCCCGAAGCCGGACAGTCCAAAACCAGGGCTGACCGAAGTTGCGCCCGAGCGCGCCGAGCTATCACCCGTCAACGTCGCTCTGGTCCGCCGTCTTGGTGACAAGACATTCGGATTGTCGGCAGACGAACGAACAGCCGCCGCAGCCGTTTACAATCAGCGGGCCGAGCCGTTGTGGACCGCTGGTAAAGGCCTGAGCCCAGCCGGGACCGCAATCGTCGCCGAATTACGCCGGGCCGATGACTACGGCTTGCCGGTCCAAGACATCGTCACAACCGACCTGCTGTCGGCGCTGCCCTCTCAACTGCCGTCTGGAGACGCTGGAACGTCGACGCTCGTTTTGGCTGACACCGAGATCAAAATTACAGCAGCCATCTTCGCGTACGCGAAATCGGCCCGCGGCGGCCGCATCCGCGAGCCGTCAAAGCAGCTTGCGACGCTGATCGACCGTGCACCGCAAATACTGAAACCGGCCGACGTGATGGCCCGCGTGACGACAGCGTCGGACCCGGCAGCGGCCCTGCGTGGATTGAACCCTCAGCATCCCGAATTCGAGGCCCTGCGCCGCGCTTATGTCGATCTGCGTGGCAAGGCTCAAACGGCCGCTGCATCGCGCCTGGGTAGTGGACCAAGCCTTCGGCCCGGCGATCGTCATCCTCACGTTGCTATTGCTCGCCGCATCATGGCGGCCGGCGCGCCAGCACCAGGACAAGGCGCGGCTACAGTTGCGTCGGCCGCTGTCGAACCCGCCGATCTGGACGTTTACGATGTCGACTTTGCCAACGCGGTCCGTGCGTTTCAGACATCGAGTGGTTTGATGCCAGCCGACGGCATCATCGGCCGCAAGACGCGCGTTGCCATCGACGGCTTGGCTGGAGAGCGTGGGCCATCGGCGCGCGAGTTGCTGGTCAACATGGAACAATGGCGCTGGATGCCCGACGACCTTGGCGCAACCCGCGTGGAGGTCAATATTCCAGAGTTCACCATCCGCCTGATCAAGAATGAAAAAGTGGTATTCTCCGAGCCCGTCGTCGTCGGCGAGGTCGATAAGCAGACGCCGCTATTCTCGGATCGGCTGCAAACGATTGTGCTCCGGCCAGACTGGATCTTGCCAGAGAGCGTCAAGGTGCGGGAAGCGATCCCGAGCCTGCTTGGCCGTGGTGATTTCTTTAAGCGGTATGGTTTGCGCGTGAAGCGCGGACAAACGAACGTCGAGCCGCGGTCTGTCGATTGGTATTCGGCCAACCAGCGCATCTACACGTTCTATCAACCGCCGGGCGAGACCAACGCGCTTGGCCAAGTCAAGTTCCTGTTCCCCAACAAGCACGCCGTCTATTTCCACGATACGCCCGGTAAAAGCCTGTTCGACAAGCGCGAGAGAACCTTCAGCCGGGGATGCATTCGTGTGCGCAATCCTGTGACCCTCGCCGCCTTGATCCTAGGGCCGGACCGCGGCTGGACGGCGCAGAACGTCACCGATCTCGTCGAACGTGGTCCCGACGACAACCGCGTCGCTCTCGGCACGCCGATCCCGATCCACATCACCTACTTCACGGTTGTGGCAGGCGAGGGTGGCAAGCTCAAGAAGCTCAAGGATATTTACGGTCACGACAAACGGATTTCGCTGGCCCTTGACGGCCGCTGGAGCGACATCGACGTTCCCGAAAATCACCTCGCACCGATCGAAGATCGCGAGTTCGAGTGGCGGGTATCATCGACAATCCAGCCGCGCCGTCCCTCCGAGGCTCAGCGGCGAACCAGTCAGTATCAGACCAACCCGGTGGAAAACTTTTTCCAATCGTTGTTTGGACAATGACTGACTAAGGCGGCGAGCAGGCGGCTGGGCTCGTCAGCGCGGCCGAGCTTGGCGCTTGCCCGATCCCGCCGCGCGCAGACCTTCACCGGCTTGTCCGCCGAGCGCCACGAGCGCACCTCGGCAGGCGTGAAGTTCGCGGATGGCGGCATTGATCAATCCATCGACATCGACCGCAGACGCTGCGGCTAAGGCTTTCCCCTTGCCTCGTCGCAGTCCGACTATTGGCCGAACGCGCCCGCCACGATCGATCTTTTTTGATCTGCCAGCCTTTTGCGGAGCTGTTGCGAACAGCTTGACCTCTTCGACACCTTGCTCGCGCAGGATCTTCTGGACGCCTTTGATCGTGTAACCCTCGGCGTGCAGCAAATTGCGGATGCCGCGCAGCAAGACCACGTCCTCGGGGCGATAATAGCGCCGACCGCCGCCCCGCTTCATCGGCTTGATCTGCGGAAACTTCACTTCCCAAAACCGCAACACGTGCTTTGGAATATCCAGTTCGTCGGCGACTTCACTGATCGTCCGGAAAGCTTCGACCGATTTATTCATTGCAAATATCCCGCGTCCACTGCCAAAGCGCTGTGCGATGGCTCCCCCGTAAGCCTGTTGGCTCACCCTGAACGCAAACTGAGATCAAAAACCGGCCAAATCCCAGCCGGACCGTCGAACTACGCAAAAACCGTCGCGGCGAACGTCGTTTCCGTTCACGGGCAAGCAGCGGGCAAACCCCGGCGTTGCACCACGGCGTTGCACCCCGGCGTTGCACCCCGGCCGGTAATCATTCGGTAGGCATCTCGCGTCACGAATGAAGTATAGGCAAGAGCCCGGCATCGAATGGTTCTGATCGGGCTTGGTTCTGGTCAGGCTTGGTTCTGGTCAGGCTTGGTTCTGGTCAGGCTTGGTTTTTGGTCAGGCTTGTCGCTCGCTCGCAACCTTGCCCGACGCTTTGCCGGTTTTGGCGGGAGCCGCCGCCGACTTTCCAGCAGGCTTGTTTCCCGCCGTGGCCGGTGCCGGTGCTGAGGCCGGTACCGCTGCTGATTTTGTGGCGGTTGCAGGCTTGGCCGACTTGCGCGCAGGCTTTGCGTCTGGCGTCTCCTTGCCGCGCTTCACACCGACGTTGATCCGCTCTTTCATCACGTTGCTGGGCCGGAACACCAACACGCGTCGTGGCGTGATCGGTACTTCTTTGCCCGTTTTTGGATTGCGCCCGACCCGCTGGCCTTTTTCGCGAATGCCGAACGACCCGAACGACGATAGCTTGACCGCCTCCCCCGACGCCAACGTCACCGAAATCTCTTCGAGTATCAGTTCGACGAGATCTTGCGATTCATTGCGCGGCAGACCCACTTTCTGGACGACAGCGTCGGCCAGATCGGCACGCGTTAACGTCTTGCTCGCCATGTCATTTCGCCTCTCAGCTTACCCCCGAAAAACATATGCTAGTCCAGCCGGGCTGGCGAGGTCAATGACCGCAATCCCACAACCGTCTGATAAACATTACGGAATTGCCTAGAATGCAAACAGACTGTTGCGCCTACCAGCGCAGCAGCACCGCGCCCCAGGTAAATCCGCCTCCCATAGCCTCCATCATGATGACATCGCCTTCCTTCAGGCGGTGCTGTTCGAAGGCGTGATTAAGGGCCAGCGGGATCGACGCGGCCGACGTGTTGCCGTGCTGATCGAGGGTAATCACGATCTTGCTCGGCGAAACGCCGAGCTTCTGGGCGACGCCGTTCAGAATTCGCTGGTTGGCTTGGTGTGGAATGAAAAGGTCGATCTCGTCGGCGGCAAATCCGCTAGCAACGAGCGTTTCCTCCATTACGCCGGAAATCTTCTGAACCGCGTGCCGGAAAACCTCACGCCCGTTCATGCGCAGATGGCCAACGGTCTTGGTCGATCCAGGTCCGCCGTCGACATAGAGCTGCTGCTCATAGCGGCCGTCTGACCTCAGCCGCGTCGACAGTATGCCGCGGTCGTCGCGCGTCCCGTGTTGCGGCGTCGCTTCGAGAACGACAGCTCCGGCGCCGTCGCCGAACAGCACGCAAGTGGACCGATCGGTCCAGTCGAGAATGCGCGAGAAGGTCTCGGCCCCGATAACCAGGGCGCGGGTCGCTTGGCCCGTCCGGATCAAGCTGTCGGCGATCGTCATACCGTAGACAAAGCCCGAGCACACGGCCTGCACGTCGAATGCGGCGCCCTTGCTGACGCCAAGGTCAGCTTGAATGCGGACGGCGGTGGCGGGGAACGTCCGGTCGGGTGTTGCCGTCGCACATACGATGAGGTCGATGTCGACGGGATCGATCCCCGCGCGGACAAGCGCCTGCTTGGCCGCCAGCGTGCCGAGCGTCGAGGTGAACTCGGTCTCGTCGGCGATATGCCGCGCGCGGATGCCGGTCCGCTCGACGATCCAGTCGTCGGTGGTGTCGACGATTTTGGCCAAGTCGGCGTTGGTCATTCGGCGCTTGGGCAACGCGGCGCCGACGCCGCGGATCACGGACCTGATAACGGCCAAGGCAACAGTCCCTTCCACTCGGATATAGGTTCGCGAACCGGAGCCGGCGCGTGCGTTATCGGTTAGCGCGGTTCTCTGCCCCGGTTCGCGCAGCGACGTCTCAGCGCGAGCGCCCACGATAACCCAAGCATCAGGGCAACAGGGCGTCCGAGCATCCGGGCATCCGGGCATCCGGTTTCGCGCGATCCGGTGTGCGCAGACGAGTGCACTAACGGCGATGCTTATACCGCCGTCCGCGACTTGTCAGCGCGGATTTTAAGCTCAGCCCGGCGTCACTTTTTTTGCCAGGTCGGTCACGATGCGGCCGAGCTCCTCGGTCTGCTGCTGGAAGGCCTTGACCTGGCCCTCGGCGTAGCGCTGCTGGATCGCTGCGTATTCGCCGATATCGCGGGCCCGCGCGAGTTCGGTGGCAAAGCGGAAGTTTGCCTCGATGTTTTCTTGCGCCATCCGCATCGCCTTGCCCTGAGCGTCGACGGCCGTCTTCACGCCGTCCCCCTGGCCTTGGACCATCATCATCTGCGCCTGCTGGGCGAGCATCATGAACTGGCTGTAGGCTTGGCGTGTCTGCTCGATATTTTGTTCCGCCATCTGGCGCACAGCGGCCGGTATTTCCATCGAAGGTTTTTCAAACATGTTTCTCTCCCGATTTCTCCGCAACACAAACATAACCAACTGCGAGGGCAACGCCAGCGCGATCGACTGTAAAGACGGCAGACGTTATGGACAAAACGTGCCGCACCGCGTCAAATACGCGAATGACAGACCTGTCACACATGCGGGATCCTGCCCGGCCTGAGCCGATGGGCCCCGATAGCGCTCGCCCAGATAAGGCTCACCCGGAGTTCGCTCGCCCGGAGATCCCTCGGCCGGAGATCCCTCACCCGGAGTTCGCTCACCCGGAGTTCGCTCGGCCGGAGTTCGCTCGGCCGGAACAGGCGAAACTGGAACAAGCTACGGGCCCGGACGGTGCGGTCTCAGGTTCCGCGCTTGCGCGATTGGCCCACGAACTCCGCACGCCTTTGTCGGCCATCACGGCTGCTGCCGAACTGATGCGCGATGAGCGGTTCGGCCCGATCGGCGACAGCCGATATCGGGGCTATGCCGGGGACATCCATGAGAACGCACGCCACGCCCTGGCCGTCATCGAGCGGATGCTTGATCCCGGCGCTTCCGCGCGGCGATACGCGCTTAACAACGCCGCTGGCCCGGACGACCCGCGCGACGACCCGCGCGATACTGTGCCGTTTGAACTCGTGTTCACCGAGGTTGACATCACGGAGCTTGTCGAACGGCTGGCATCGAGCGTCCGCGCTTTGGTCGAAGCCTCTCGACTTGAATTGACGCTTGATGTCGAACCCAACTTGCCGCGCCTCGTGATCGACGCCGTCACCGTCCGCCAGATGCTGCTAAATCTCGTTCAGAACGCGGTGCGGGCCACGCCGCCAGGCGGCACGATCGCCGTGTCGGTTCGATGGACGGTGCCAGCATCAATCGACACCGAGGACACACGTTCGTCTGATCAGGCGCGCCGACCCGGCCCACTGGTTATCACTGTTACCGATACCGGACATGGTATGGACCCGTCGCTCGTTTCCGGGTTGCTGGCTGGCCAAACCGCCGGCGATGACCAGCGGGCCTTCGATCATGGCGCCGGGATCGGTTTTCCGCTCGTCATGCGGCTTGCGACCGCGAACGGCGCGCGGATCTCGATCGACAGCGTGCTCGCGCACGGCACCCATGTCGCCATCGCGTTCCCAGCGTCCCGCATCGTGATGTGACGGCCGGTCATCGTGCTGCAACGCGGCGACGGCGGTAGCGTATTGCTCTCTGCTGGCGGTCGCAAACGTAGAGCGGTTCTAATCTGGAGCTGTTCTAATCTGGAGCCGTTCTAATCTAGACTGCGGTGGTATGGATGGGTTGACGCCCCGGTATGGCACGACTACGGTCACCGCGATCCGGTTCAAACCGAAGCGGATCGATTGCAACCGATGCCAGGGCCTTGAACCCCGGAAATTGGAGATGACCATGTCTGACTTGCCGCGCGTTCGCGCGCACGACGCCGCACAGCTCAAGCTTGCCAAATCGGCGGTTCGATCGTTCCCCCTCAATGCCGTTACCACCCTGATGGCCGCCGTGGTGGCGCCCGTGATGGCCACCTGGGCCAGCATGGCTCCGACCGAGGCCCTCGCTCAGGCCAAACCGGCTGGCGAAGTCAACATCTACTCGTTCCGCGAACCCAAGTTGATCCAGCCGGTACTCGCGGCCTTCACGAGCCAAACCGGCATCAAAGCCAACATCGTGTTCGCGCCCAACGGCCTCATCGAGCGCATGGCGTCCGAGGGCCGCAACAGCCCCGCCGACGTGCTGCTGACCAACGAGTTTGGCCTGCTGCTTCAAGCCGTTGGCGCGGGCGTTACGCAGCCGGTCAAATCCGACGCGCTTAACGCCGCGATCCCGGCGAACTTGCGCGACAGCGACGGCCATTGGTTTGGCCTGACGCGCCGCGCTCGCATCATTTATGCCTCGAAAACGCGCGTCACCCAGGACGCAATCACGTACGAGGAATTGGCCGATCCGAAATGGCGCGGCAAGATCTGCATCCGCTCCGGTCAGCACACGTATAACGTGGCTCTCGTAGCTTCGATGATCGCCCACCTCGGCGAAGCCAAGGCGGAGGCGTGGCTCCAGGGTCTGAAGGCGAACCTCGCGCGCAAGCCAGCTGGCGGAGATCGCGAAGGCGTCCGCGATATCGCGGCCGGGCAGTGCGACATTGCCATTGGCAACACGTACTATATGGCCGCCATGCAGGCCAATCCCGAGCAGAAGGCGTGGGCCGACGC
>JAWXCP010000056.1:0-2935 GCA_034408685.1 Hyphomicrobium aestuarii
ACGCCGCCGGCGGCGTAAAGTGAGACTGGCTTGGCACTGATCGACCGTTTCGTGTTGGCGAGACGCGCACTTGCGGCAAGGCGGGCTAAGTCCGGGCCGCCCGCGCGTCCCACTTGTCCCAGCGTCATAACGACGACGCGGTCAGGCCAAAGGTCCGCGCGATCGAGCAAGTCGGCATTGCCAACGAACGTCTCGCCCCGGAAATCGAGCGACAGCACGGACGCCGAACGCTGCAGAGGGTTGAGCCCCGCAAGTGCCGCGACATCCCAGCCGCTCTCGCTGCCGAGAACCGGAACGATGTTCGTCTCAAACCAGCAGTCGCCGCACTCGGACGGGCCGGTGCCCCGGTCGAGCCACACGGTGGCGCCCGTAGCGGAGGTGATAGCCTCCGCCAACCCGGCGTTGGCGCCGCGGCCTTCGATGCCGTCGAGGTCGGCCACATAGATGACGGGGAACGGATGCAATGCCATAAGGCTGCGGGCGACATCGACGGGATCGGGCGAAGCGGCAATCGGTGATCGCAGCGGCTGATAGTTCGCCCGGTCGCCAGCCTCGGCTCGGACCGCCACACCGTGGCGCACGTCGATCACCGGGATCACCTGCACGATTTGCTCATCTTAAACGCGGCTCCTCGGCTTATCACACCATGCTCTATCGCAAACTCGGACGCACCGGCCTTGAGGTCTCGGTTCTTGGCCTTGGGACCATGACCTATGGCGAGCAAAACACCGAGTCCGAGGGCCACGCCCAGATGGACGCAGCGCTCGCTTATGGGATCAATTTTTTCGATACCGCCGAACTCTATTCGATACCGCCCCGGTCCGAAACCATGGGTTCGACCGAGCGCATCATCGGCTCGTGGCTCGCCTCGCGCAAATGCCGCGACAAGGTCATCATCGCAACCAAGGCCGTCGGCCGCACCGCGATGCCATGGTTCCGCGAGGGCGGCGTTCCAGCGCGCGTGACGTATGCGCAGCTTGCGACGGCTGTAGATGACAGCCTGGTGCGGTTACAAACTGACTATATCGATCTCTATCAGCTCCACTGGCCAGATCGCCCGACGCCATTCGGCGCCAACCCGACGCGCTATCGCCAGGCCGAATTCTCGGGCGAACCCGGCAAGGTCGGAGAACGCGGCGTCGTCGAAGGCCCAGATGGGCCGTTCGAGGCGCAGCTCGACGCGCTCGATCGCTTAGTCGCGGCCGGCAAGATCCGCCACATCGGTGTCTCGAACGAAAGCGCATGGGGCGTGATGCGCTTCCTGGCGGAATCAAACGCGCGCGGTCTGCCGCGCGTGCAGTCGATCCAGAATGCTTACAACCTGTTGAATCGCACCTTCGATACAGGGCTGGCCGAAATCGCCTTGCGCGAAGATGTCAGCCTGATCGCCTATTCGCCGCTCGGCCAGGGCTATCTGACCGGAAAATACCTTGACGGGGCGCGGCCTGTGGGCGCGAGGAACACGCTGTTCAATCGCGGCCAGCGCTATGAACTGCCCGGTACAGAAACGGCAATTCGCGCCTATCTTGAGATAGCGCGCAATGCTGGCCTCGATCCCTCGCAGCTCGCTATCCGTTTCGTGGCCGATCAGCCGTTCGTCACATCCGTTCTGATTGGCGCGACGACAATGGCCCAGCTCGAGATTGCCATGGCCTCCCTCGATGGTGCGCTTTCAGCCGACGTGGTAGCGGCCATCGACGCCGTCCATCAGCTGCATGGCAACCCGGCGCCATGAGGAAATCGTTGCCATGACCCGCGTGGCCGGCCTCGACATTGGTGGGGCAAACCTGAAGGTTGCGGTCGCCGAAAAAGGCGTTCTCACGGATGTGCGGCAAGTGCCGTGCGCTCTGTGGCGCGGCGTCGAACAACTCGAACTGGCGCTGAGCGAGGTGGCCGGTCTGATCGGCAAAGCCGACGACGTTCGCGTTACGATGACCGGCGAACTCGCCGACGTATTCCCGGATCGGTATACGGGGGTTGCCCGTATTGTGGAGGTAGTGGAGGCGCGGACCTGGGCGCATAGCGGCCCACAGCTCAGATTCTGGCGTGGTGGAGCCGCGCGCCTCGACGCCTCGTGGTGGTGCGCGGCCGAAGCCGTGGCGAACTATGCCGCTGTCGCCTCGGCAAATTTTCTGGCCACCACTGGCCTCGTCGCGACACGCTTGGCCGACACGAACGGCCACGATGGCGGCATGCTGATCGATATCGGCTCGACGACCACCGATATCGTGCCGTTTGCCTGTGGGTGGTCTAGCCCGTCGGGTCTGACCGATGCGGATCGGCTGCGGTCTGGTGAACTGGTCTACACTGGAGCGACGCGCACGCCGGTCCCAGCGGTCACAACGCGCGGGGTGTTTCAGGGGCATTGGCAAACGCTAGCCCGGGAGCCGTTCGCGCACATGGCCGATGTCTACCGCATCCTCGGCACGCTACCCGACGGCGTTGACCTGCACGCCACGGCCGATGGTCGAGGACGGACCGTTGCCGATAGCCGGGCGCGCCTTGCTCGCTGTTTTGGCCGCGACGACGATCTGAGCGAGGACGGCGCCACGGACGCCCAAGGAGAGGCTAACTGTGCCGCTTACTGGGAGGCCAGCGCACGCGCCATTGCCGAGGCTCAGATGCAATCGATCCTAGAGGGCTGCCATCAGGTGATCTCGAAAAGGCCAGCGTCTGCGCGCCTCGTCGTTTCGGCTGGTATTGGCGCTGTGCTCGCCACCGAGGCGGCCCGACGGCTTGGATCGCAATGCATTCCGTTCGCCGAGGTCATCGGCGTGACGGGGGATCTCGCCGGAATAGCTGGCTATTGCGCGCCAGCCGTCGCCTTGGCGTTGCTCGACGCCGACTGAGCGAAACGCTCAATTGGCCGCAACAGGCAGCGTGATCGCCCCGGAGCATGGCGGATTGCGGCGGCCGCCACGGTACGGCGTTGCAT
>JAWXCP010000057.1:0-13900 GCA_034408685.1 Hyphomicrobium aestuarii
AAGCCCGGCATGCCGGGCTTCCTCAGTACACTTGGTCCTGACGCCACGGCACTGTTGGTCGAAATTCAAGGAACCGGCGATTCTGATGTCGCCGAAAAAGTCGAAGCGGTTACGCGAGCCCTCCTGGAGACACCGCCGGCTCGCCCCGTAGAATTTTCGGCAGATCCCTACTTGATTGAAAAGTACTGGAAGATCCGAAAGGGATTGTTTCCAGCGGTCGGCGCCGTGCGTCCGGTCGGTACCACCGTTATCATCGAAGACGTGGCGGTTCCCATTGAGCATCTGGCCTCTGCAACGGCTGACTTGCAGGCAGCGCTCGTCAAGCACGGTTATCGGGAAGCAATTATTTTCGGCCACGCGCTCGACGGCAATTTGCACTTTGTTTTCGCGCAGGGCTTTGCCGACGATGAAGCTATCCGCCGCTATGCCAACTTGATGGACGAAGTCGCGCAAATTATAGTTGGCCGCTACGACGGTTCGCTGAAAGCTGAACACGGCACTGGCCGCAATATGGCCCCGTTCGTTGAGATGGAGTGGGGACATCAAGCCACGCAGCTGATGTGGCGCATTAAGCGCCTGCTCGACCCTAAAGGTCTGCTCAATCCCGGCGTCATTCTCAACGACGATCCTCACGTTCATCTAAAAAACTTCAAGCCAATGGTGGCAACCGATCCGCTGATCGACCGCTGCATCGAGTGCGGTTTTTGCGAGCCGATGTGTCCGACACGTGGGCTCACTGTTACGCCGCGTCAGCGCATCGCTGGCGCTCGCGAGCTGGCAAGACTGACCGAGACCAAAGCTCCTCCTCAGAAAATTGCTGACTTCCGCCAATCATTTCTCGACGTCAGCATAGATTCTTGCGCGGCGTGCGGCCTTTGCGAGGGGTCTTGCCCCGTCGGCATCAACACCGGGCTGCTGACGAAGTCGATCCGCGGACAAGTTCAAAGCCCGTTCGGCAAAGCCGTCGCTTCGCTCGCCGGTCACCACTATCACGCTGCAACCAACACTGTCCGGCTCGGATTATCTGCTGCCTCCGCGCTTGATTTCGTAACTGCCGGGTATGGTCTGGACGCCGTCGGCATAGGACTAGCGAAAATGACCGCTGGTCGAGCACCAGTCGTCTCACACCGCGCAACGCCACGGGCCGCGCATACGATCGAACGCTTCGAGACACCCCCCGGCGAAGGGTCGCGACCGATCGTGTTTTTTTCGAGTTGTGCCACGCGCATGTTCGGGCCTGCCCGCGACGATGCTGAGGGCGAAGACCTGTCGGTGACGCTTCTGCGCCTGTTCGACAAGGCGGGGCTTACCGTCATCACGCCTCCGCGCCATGGCAGCTTGTGTTGTGGCCAGCCGTTCGACTCGCAAGGGCTTTCCGTCGAAGCCGACCGCAAAGCTGATGAAGTCATCGACGTGCTGGTTGCGGCCAGCAACAATGGCCGCTGGCCCGTGTTGATCGACACCAGCCCCTGTTCACTGCGGTTGAAAGAACGTGCCGCCAAGCACCTGGCCATTTTGGATATCGCCGAGTTCTTGCACGATTATGTGCTGCCCAACGTCGCAATTCCGGTTCGGAGCGCGCAGCCGGTTGCTCTCCATCTCACCTGTTCGACCCGTCGGATGGGGCTTGATGCCAAACTGACCGCCGTCGCGCGGGCCTGCGCGGATAACGTGGTTATCCCGCCCGACATTGGCTGTTGCGGCTTTGCCGGCGACAAGGGTTTCACGCGGCCGGATATGAATGCGCATGCGCTTCGCACGCTGGCGCCCGCAGTTGCTGGCTGCACGGCAGGCTATTCCAGCAGTCGCACCTGCGAGATCGGCCTCTCGGTCCACGGCGCCATCCCGTACCGCTCGATTGCCCACCTGCTCGACGCCGTGTGCGTCGCACCGGTTACCCAACTTCCCCCCGTCAGCGCTGACCAGCAGCGCCGCTACGTTCAGCATGAAGGAACCTGATATGTCTCAAGACGATAGAATCGATGCAGCCGCTGAGATGCAGGAATGGTCGAATGCCATTTCGTCGGTCATTGCGTACGAGGGCACGGACCGCGCCGACGAAGTGCTGACTGCGGTCGTGGACACCGCCCGGCGCTCTGGCGCGAAGCTGCCCTTTGCCGCCAACACCGCCTACATGAATACGATCCCCCCCAAGGACGAACCGCCCCACCCGGGCGACCGGTCCATCGAACAGCGCATTCGTGCAGCCATTCGTTGGAATGCGGCTGCCATCGTACTCAAGGCTAACAAAGACAGCTCCGAACTCGGCGGCCACATTGCATCGTTCCAATCCGCAGCAACCCTCTACGACACGGGGTTCCAGCACTTCTGGCACGGGGCAGACGATCCAGCTCACGGCGGCGATTTGATTTACGTGCAAGGACATTCCTCGCCCGGCATTTATGCCCGCGCCTTCCTCGAGGGGCGACTAAGCGAAGAGCAGTTGCTCAATTTCCGACAGGAAACAGATGGGAAGGGCCTGTCGTCCTATCCTCATCCGTGGCTCATGCCAGACTTCTGGCAGTTCCCAACCGTCTCGATGGGGCTTGGGCCCTTGATGGCCATCTACCAGGCCCGTTTTTTGAAATATCTGCATTGCCGGGAGATCGCCAACACCGACAACCGCCACGTTTGGGCGTTCTGCGGTGACGGCGAGATGGATGAGCCGGAAAGTCTCGGGGCGATCAGCCTTGCTGGCCGCGAAAAACTCGACAACCTCATTTTTGTCATCAATTGCAATTTGCAAAAGCTCGACGGCCCCGTGCGTGGCAACGGCAAGATCATCCAGGAGTTGGAAGGCGATTTCCGAGGCGCGGGATGGAATGTCATCAAGGTCGTGTGGGGATCGGGCTGGGACGAACTGCTATCAAAGGATTCCACCGGTCGCCTGCGCCAGCTGATGGAGGAATGTCTGGATGGCGAATACCAGACCTTCAAAGCGCGCGACGGCGCATACATCCGTGAAAAGTTTTTTGGCCGGTATCCTGAGACGGCTGCCATGGTTGCCGACTGGCCCGACGACAAGATCTGGAAGCTGACGCGTGGCGGTCACGACCCGCTCAAGGTTTTTGCCGCCTATAAGGCTGCAGTGGAGCACAAAGGCCAGCCGACCGTCATTCTCGCTAAAACTGTCAAGGGCTATGGCATGGGCGAAGCCGGCGAAGGGATGATGATTGCCCACTCCGCTAAGAAGATGGCCGGGGATTCGTTGAGAGGGTTTCGCGACCGCTTCAACATTCCAATTTCCGACGCGCAATTGGAGACGTTACCCTTCATCACGTTTGCAGACGGTTCCCAGGAAGCAACCTATCTGCACGAGCGGCGCAAAGCGCTCGGCGGCTACCTTCCCAAGCGCCGCACCAAAAGTGATGTGGTGCTTGACCTGCCACCGCTGTCGGACTTCGAAGCGCAGCTCAAATCATCGGGCGACCGCGAAATTTCGACGACAATGGCGTTCGTGCAAATGCTGACGAAGCTGATGCGCGACAAGAGCCTGGGTCGCCGTATCGTTCCAATCGTGCCCGACGAGAGCCGCACCTTTGGTATGGAAGGGATGTTCCGCCAATTCGGCATCTTCAGTCAGGTCGGTCAGCTGTACCGTCCCCAGGATGCCGATCAGCTCATGTACTACAAAGAAGACAAGCATGGACAGGTGCTGGAGGAAGGTATCAACGAAGCGGGCGCGATGGCTGCCTGGATCGCAGCGGCAACGTCGTATTCGGTGTCCAATGAGCCGATGATCCCGTTCTACGTCTACTATTCCATGTTCGGATTCCAGCGCACTGGCGACCTTGCGTGGGCGGCTGGCGACATGCGCGCACGCGGCTTCCTGATCGGGGGAACGTCGGGCCGCACGACCCTGAATGGTGAGGGCCTGCAGCACGAAGACGGCCACAGCCATCTCCTATCAGCCACCATCCCGAACTGCGTTTCATACGACCCGACCTATTCATACGAGGTCGCTGTGATTGTCCGCGATGGTTTGCGCCGCATGATCACCAACCAGGAAGACGTCTACTATTACCTGACGCTGCTGAATGAAAACTATGCGCATCCAGCTATGCCAGCGGGCGCGGAAGAGGGCATCGTCAAGGGCATGTACCTGCTCAAGGCTGCCGATCCCAAAGCCAAGGGCTTCCGCGTTCAGCTTATGGGTTGTGGGGCCATCCTGCGCGAAGTCCTCGCGGGCGCCGAACTGCTCGCTCAGGATTTCGGCATCCATGCCGACGTCTGGAGCGTGACGAGCTTTACCGAACTCGCCCGCGAGGCGCAGGAAGTCGAGCGTTGGAACCTGCTGCATCCCATGGAGATGCCGCGCGTGCCTTTTGTCACGGCGCAGATCGCAAGCCGGGGGGAAGCGCCAGTGATTGCCTCGACCGACTATATGAAGCTGTTTGCCGAGCAGATCCGCTCCTATGTGGGCGGCTCTTATCGCGTGCTGGGCACTGATGGCTTTGGCCGCTCGGACTACCGGGTCAAACTTCGCTCCCATTTCGAGGTCGACCGCCACTTCGTCGTCGTGTCCGCGCTCAAGGCGCTGGCCGATCAAAACAAGCTGCCGTCCACCAAGATTGCCGAGGCAATCGCGAAGTACGCCATCAACGCGGAAAAGCCCAGTCCTGCCCGCGCGTAACGAACTTACCATCCCACATTCCCACCCGTTTGAGGCCTGAAAGCAATGGCCGCCCGGAGATTTTGAAAAATGACCACCGTTAATGTGCCCGATATCGGCGACTTCTCGAATGTTCCCGTGATCGAAATTCATGTGAAGCCGGGCGATACCATCAAAGCCGACGATCCGCTGGTTTCGCTTGAAAGCGATAAAGCAACCATGGAAGTGCCTGCGCCAATTGCGGGTGTTGTTGCAGAGGTCTTGGTCAAGATTGGCGACAAGGTGAGCCAGGGCTCAGCACTCATAACTCTGCAAGGGGTGGGTACTGCACCGGCACCAAAAACGCCAAAGCCTGACCAGGCAGCACCGGCCACCAGCCCGGCGGCATCTGCGCCCCCACAAGCCCAGAGCCAGAGCCCGAGCCGCAGCAGCGCTTTGCCGGTCGTCGGCGTGATGCCGCTAGTCGACTTCGACGGGGTTCATGCCAGCCCCTCGGTGCGCCGATTGGCACGAGAACTGGACATCAATCTCAACCAGATCAAAGGCAGCGGCGCGAATGGCCGTGTCACCAAAGACGACGTCAAATCGCACCTTGGCCGGGCAAGCGGACCGGCCGCTGTTGGGACGGGAATACCCGAAATTCCAGCGCAGGATTTTTCTAAATTCGGGCCGGTTGAAACCAAGGCACTTTCGCGTCTCAAGAAACTGTCTGGCCCGCATCTGCACCGCGCTTGGCTCAATATTCCCCACGTCACCCATACCGACGACGCCGACATTACCGACCTTGAGAGCTATCGCAAAACGCTGGATAACGCCGCCAAAGACAAAGGCTTCCGCGTCACCATGATCGCATTCCTCATGAAGGCGTCGGTTCTGGCGCTGAAGGAGTTCCCCGAATTCAATGCTTCGCTTTCTCCCGACAAGGGATCGCTGATCTTGAAGCGCTACTATCACTTAGGCGTTGCCGTGGACACACCCGACGGGCTTGTCGTTCCCGTTATCAAGGATGTCGACCGCAAGGGGATTTTGGAGCTTTCGCAGGAACTCGGCGCGGTTTCTAAAAAGATGCGCGACGGCAAAATTGCGCCGTCGGACATTCAGGGTGCCACGTTCTCAATCTCCTCGCTTGGCGGCATTGGCGGCACCAACTTCACACCAATCGTCAACGCGCCCGAGCTTGCCATTCTGGGGGTCGTTCGCTCCACCATCAAGCCGGTGTGGGACGGCAAGGCGTTTCAGCCGCGGCTGATGCTGCCGCTGTGCCTCTCGTATGACCATCGCGTGATTGACGGCGCTCTTGCTGCGCGCTTCACCCGGCGCTTGGCCGACGTGCTTGCCGACATGCGCCAGCTTGTTTTGTGACATATTTGGATCGGAGAAGCCCTATGAGCACCAACGAAATTCGCGTTCCAGATATCGGCGACTTTAAGAATGTTCCGGTTATCGAAATCCATGTGAAGGCTGGCCAAGTCATCAAAGCCGACGATCCGCTCGTTTCGCTTGAAAGTGACAAAGCAACAATGGAAGTGCCCGCGCCCAGGGCTAGCCGCGTTGTCGAGGTCAAGGTCCAACTCGGCGACAAAGTGAGCGAGGGCACAATCATCGTGCTGCTCGAAGCAGCCGGGGTTGGCGCGGGGGCAGCGACAGCGCCCGCTGCTGCAGCATCGGCTGCACGGGCGGCCGTTGCGCCCGCACCGACGGCGGCCAAGCATTCGGGGGGGGGCCGACATCGAGTGCGAAGTGCTCGTTCTTGGGGCTGGACCCGGCGGTTATTCGGCAGCCTTCCGTGCTGCAGACCTTGATCGCAAGGTCGTGCTGGTCGAGCGCGGTCCGACGTTGGGTGGGGTTTGCCTGAACGTTGGCTGCATTCCCTCGAAGGCCCTGCTGCACGTTGCAGCGGTGATGGACGAAGCGGCCTCGCGAGGTGCCCATGGGATCACGTACGACAAGCCAAAAATCGCGCTCGAAACCCTGCGCAATCACAAGGACAAGGTGGTCGGCAAGCTGACCGGCGGTCTTGCAGGCATGGCCAAAGCGCGCAAAGTGACCGTGGTGCATGGAACCGGCCGGTTCATCGATCCCCATCATATGAGCGTCACGATGTCGGACGGCTCGGGCACCAAAACCGTGAAATTTGAACACGGGATCATCGCGGCGGGCTCAGAACCGGTCAAGTTGCCATTCGTTCCTGAAGATCCTCGCATTGTCGATTCGACGGGCGCGTTGGAATTGCGCCAAATCCCGGACAAAATGCTGGTTATTGGCGGCGGGATTATCGGACTTGAAATAGCAACGGTCTATTCAACGCTCGGCTCACGCGTCGATGTGGTTGAAATGTTGGATCATCTGATGCCGGGAGCCGACCGCGATCTCGTCAAGGTATGGGAAAAGAAGAACGCCCCGCGCTTTGATCGCGTCATGCTGAAGACAAAGACCGTGGCGGTGACCACCCAACCTGACGGCGTCTACGTCACATTCGAGGGGGAGGCAGCCCCATCGGACCCTCAGCGCTACGACATGGTGCTGGTCGCCGTCGGTCGCAGTCCGAACGGCCGGTTGATCGACGTCGAGAAGGCTGGCGTGGCAACGTCTGATCGCGGGTTCGTCGCAGTCGACCGTCAGATGCGCACGAACGTCGCCCACATCTTTGCGATCGGCGACGTGGTCGGCCAGCCCATGCTTGCCCACAAGGCAGTCCATGAAGGGCATGTCGCCGCGGAAGCGGCCTCAGGGCAAAAGAGTGTGTTCGATGCCCGCCAGATTCCCTCGGTCGCCTACACCGATCCAGAAATCGCCTGGACAGGGCTCACCGAAACCGAGGCCAAGGCGAAGGGCATCACGGTGGGTAAGGCCGTGTTCCCATGGGCAGCGTCTGGTCGTGCGATTGCAAATGGTCGCGACGAGGGCTTTACCAAACTGCTGTTCGACGACGTGACCCATCGCATCGTCGGTGGCGGCATCGTGGGCACTCACGCTGGTGACCTCATCGGCGAGATCTGCCTTGCGATCGAGATGGGCTGTGAACCCGGCGACATCGGCCACACCATCCATCCCCACCCAACCTTGGGCGAGTCGATCGGCATGGCGGCTGAAGTCTACAAGGGCACATGCACGGACATGCCGCCCGTGCGCAAGGCATCGACCTAACTCTGCTGGCTCGGATCGCTAGAACCTAACACAAACCTCGCGCGCAAGCGGCTGATCAAAGCCGAGCCGAAAACTGAGGTCTTCGGCACCGCGCGGCAGGTCGACCAGCCAAAACGTCTCGGCATAGTCGCCCGCAAATGCCTGCCATGCCTCGAAGTTTGCTTGCGGCACAGCCGTCAGTACCGGTACTCCACGTTCAATAGCATCCACCAGGACCGAGCAGAATCCGCCGCCGCCGGCTTCGGTCTTGCCGAATTTGTTGACAATCAAAAGGTCTGGCTGGCTCGTCAGTGCGGTACTGGCAAGTTGACAACCACGAACAAGTTCTGAGACGTCCAACATGCAGCCGCGAGCTTCGCGACCCCGATTTTCAGAAATTGCGATACGCTGTCTGCTACTCAGCTCTTCCAAGATCATGTCACAGCGCGGACCATGAGCGCGCGGTTTGTTGATTTGAATGAAGCCAGCCAGCCGCCAGCCTCGCTCGCGCAGGTGCTCCGCCAAATCGCGCATCAGGATATCGATGCTCGCACCCGGGGAATAGACGATCGCCGTGATGGGTGGGGGCGTCATGTGGGTTCGCCTCGCGATGAAGGAGTGAGCGTCGGCGTGCAACACGGTGGAGACGCCATGTCGGAGAGGTCGATGGCGCTAAAGGCATCCATGGCATGACGGCGCAGGGGGCTGTGGGCTTCGAGCGGCTGAAGGACGCGATGGTCGATGGATGTTAACGCATCGCGCTCTTCGACCGACGACACGTGCGGTCCCAGATCCCGGATTAGGCCGTCGTTGATGGCATAGATCCAGCCATGCACGTGAAGCGCTTGACCGCGAGTCCATGCATTCTCGACGATCGGTGTAGCGGCGATCCGGCGGACCTGCATCTCAATGTTGATCTCGCACATCCGGTCGAGCCGCTGCAGCGGATCGGCAATGGCATCGAAGACGCTTTTGTGCTTGCGGTGGAGCATCGATATCGGCTGCAGCCAATGGTCGAGCATCGCGCCGCGCTCGGTCGCCAACGCCCGCTCGACGCCGCCACATCCGTAGTGGCCGCAGATGATGATGTGCTCGACGCGCAAATGATCGACTGCGAATTCCAAAACCGACAGCACGTTCATATCGCTAGTGTGCACGACGTTGGCGATGTTGCGATGAACGAAGACCTCGCCAGGGTCCAGCCCAAGCACGTCGTTTGCCGTCACGCGACTGTCTGAACACCCAATCCACAGATAGCGTGGCGTTTGCTGCTCCGTCATTCGGCGGAAGAATTCCGGGTCATGCCGACGCTTGCCGGCTGCCCATTCGACGTTTTGATCCAACAGATGGTCCAAAGACTGCGCCATCACTCCATCACTCCTCGTCGAGCCCGCATGTGGAGGCTCATAACCTTGAGATCATCTGACTTTAAACGCCCTTGTGCGATGGGGATTACAATGGCGTTTTCTACCGCCAGATGCCTCTGCTCGGTCAGCGAGTACGCCCGCATGATCGCGCCGATGCTTGGCGCCAGTTTGACTGGATCACGAGACCGACCGGCCGATAGGACGCTGACGATTTTGCTCGTCAGATCGCGGCAACGGCTATGGTCTGAAACAAGGCCAACCAACACGGGTTCAATTCGGTCTTCGGGCAGAGCCCTCTGTCGCAAGGCCGGAAACAGATCTTCTTCTTCGTCTGCAAAATGAAGTGGAACATCGCGAGTGAGGAAAGCCGCGACGATGTCGGCCGATGTCTTGGCGAGCCGTCCGGCCGCAGCGTAGGCCTCGAGCGCTCCACAAGCCGCGCGCTGGCGGCCATGATCGGCTAAGATGTAGGCCAGCGGGTCTGAAAGCAGCGCGACCGTCGGGGCGGCGGCAAATAACTGGCCAAGATCGTCGAAACACTCAGGTCGGGCGATGGGAGGACGCATCAATTCCTCCTACGATTTGCAAGAGCAACCTTGATGGTGGGCACCTTCAGATCGGTCGTTCGCGACGGCCCACGTCACCATTGCTTGTAGGCAGGTTGCAGCCGGCGTCTCAGACTTTTGCAGCGCCGTCGATAGCCTCAACCAGTCCTCGTCGAGCGCTTGGCTCGCAAAGCGCCGTGTTGCGCCGTACACGTATTCACCCACGCTTTCCCCGTGATGGCGGCCAGCGTCTCGGACTTGTCCGATCAAAACAATATCGCCGAGATCGAGCAAGGCGGCCGCCGCCTTGTCTTCATCAGAAAGCTGTTTGAGAAGGTCGCTGACCAACATGGGAACCTCATTGAACCAGTGGGGTCGCGCTGCCGTTCAGGTCGATACCGACAATGTCGGCGGCCCCCGCCAGCACGGCGACGTATTGGTGTGATGCCGAGCGGCGCACGCGCTCATCGAGATACTGGGCAATGCGCTCGCGGACGGCCTCAAGCGGTAGCTGCCGACCCATCTCGCGATGTTCAACGCGAATAATATGGAAACCGTAGCGCGTCTCGACTGGCCCGCGGCCAATCGTGCCGGCCGGGATCATTGGCAGCGCCCGCTCGAATTCCGGTACGGTCTGGCCTGGCCCAATCTGACCGAGGGTGCCGCCAAGGTCTTTTGACGGGCATGCTGAATGTGTCTTGGCGAGGTGGTCAAACAGTTCTGGCGCTTCAAGTGCGACTGCCAAGATCGCTTCTGCTGACTGGCGCGCTGTGTCCCGTCCGATCCGATCACCAGGCGCTGCAGCGATGAGGATGTGAGAAGCTGCGAACAAGTCTGGTGTTCTAAAGCGCTTTAAATTTTGGCTATAAAAGCGCTCGCAGGCCGCATCGTCGGCGCTCGGGACGACCACATCGATTTCAATCACGGCGCGCACGAGCGCCTCGTCATCGGTCTCCCGCCGCCCATTGTCGTCGGCGATGGGCGTAGCAGTTAAACCCAGGGCCCGGGCACGCTGGAGCAGCAATTCGCGTATCGCCAGCGCACGTGCCGCTGACAACCAAGCTTCGCGAGGCGTTGCTGCTGGGTGGTTCTGCGCTTCGCGCGCGATATCCTCACGAGATATCGACACGCCGTTGACGCTCACATCCGTCGGCTTAACGGGAATCACAGGCTTCAGTCCGGCAGCTGATGATACATCCATGGTTGATTACTCCGCTGGATATTGTGGGGTGGGGCGGCGCGTGGCCGGTGATAGATCTCGCCGGGTGCGCACGACTTGGTAGCCGCTGCGGCCGAGATACCAGACCGGGGCAGACCAGATATGGACGAGGCGCGAGAACGGGAAAATCAAGAAGATGGTCATGCCGAGGACGAGGTGGACGAGATAGGGCCAGTCGAGCCCCTGCAGCGTCTTGGCGTCGACCGGCTGGACGGTGACGATACCCTGCGCCCAGTGCGACAGGATCAACATTACGCCACCATCCGAGTGGGCGAACGAAAAGGGCAGCGTCACCAATCCGATGCTGAGCTGTACCCAGAGGATGATCAGCACGGCGAGGTCCATATACGTCGATGTTTGCCGCACACGAGCGTCGAACAGGCGGCGATGGAGCAGCAGCGATAAACCAACGAAGCAGACGACGCCGGCGATGCCGCCTGCCGTGATTGCGATCAATTGCTTTTGCTCGACTGTGATCACCAGCTTATACAGCCACGTGGGCGTTAGCAGTCCAACGAAGTGGCCAAAGAATAGGAATATTATGCCGACGTGGAACAGGTTTGAGCCCCAGGTGAGCTGGCGTTTGCGAAGGAGCTGGCTTGAACTGGCGCGCCACGTGTACTGCTCGCGGTCAAAGCGGATGATGCTGCCGAAAATAAATGCCGACAGGCAGACATAGGGATACCAGACGAATAGAATATGGAAAATGCTGTCGCGCATGGCCTAGGCTCCCTGTCGCGTCGGTTTACCAGAATAGGTGACTTGCGTTCGTATGGCTGGCGCGCTCAGCTGTTCCATGCCTGGTGCAAGCCGCCCGGCTTGTCGGAGCCTGGAAGCTAGACCGTCCTTGCCGCAGGCATCGCTGGCTGCCCCTGGGCCAAACAGAACTTCTTCATCTTCCCACGCGGCATCGAGCGCTTCGAGATCGTCAGGCTCAGGGTCAGGCTCGGCTAGCAGGCGTGCAAGCGTCTCGGCGTCGGGCTTGGCGTTGGCCAACCGCACGAGGCAAGAAAACGGGGCTTGATATGGCGAAGTCCGCTTTTTAAGCCGCTCGCGAAGGGCTGCAAAAACATGGGCAGGCTGACCGATTAGTGCGAGTGCTTCAGCAGGGCTGCGGGTTGAGGCAAACTCGAGGAACAGCGGCAAGAAGTCCGGCAGTTCCTTGGTCGTTGGCGTGTACCCGCCATCCTCGTAAACCTTGATCAGGTCGACCATGGCTTGGCCGCGGTCCCGGCTTTCACCGTGCACGTGCTCGAACAGATGCAAGGACAACGAGCGGGTGCGATCAAACAACAGGATGTAGCGTTCTTGAGCGTCCAACAGGTCGCAGGCAGCCAGATCGTCGATCAGCATTTGCAGCCCCGATCGCTCGGTCTTGGGAAGCAGTCGCTCCCGATCTAGAACAGTCGCGAGTTCACTGAGTGCGGCGATCAGATCAGCCGTCGGATACGACAGGAGCGCTGAAAGAACCTTGAGCGTTTTCATCAGTACGCTCCTACTTTCGGTTTATCGTTTTTGACCTTGATGCCGCCAAACAAGTTGACCTGCTTGTCGCTTGGCATGCAGCCGTCACCAAACGAGAAGCCGCATTGTCCGCGCAGTTCGTAGGCGTCTTCGGTTGCTTCGCGGTGCGTCGTGGGGATCACAAAGCGGTCCTCGTAATTGGCGATCGCCATCACGTGATACATGTCTTCGATTTGTTGACCGGAGAGGCCGACGCGCGTGGCAATGCCCTCGTCAATGACGCCATCAACAGTTTTAGCACGCATGTAGGCCCGCATGGCGAGCATCCGCTCGAGGCCTATGGCGATCGGTTTCTCATCGCCAGCTGTCAGCAAATTGGCGAGGTAGCGCAGTGGGATGCGCAGCGATTTGACGTCTGGCATGCCGCCGTCCATGCCCATCTTGCCCGCTTCGGCGGCAGCCGTAATCGGTGACAATGGTGGCACGTACCAGACCATTGGCAAGGTGCGGTATTCAGGGTGGAGGGGGAAAGCGACTTTCCACTCCATCGCCATCTTCCACACCGGGGATTTGCGCGCGCCTTCTAGCCAAGCTTCCGGCACACCATCGCGGCGCGCCTGCTCGATCACTTTGGGATCATTGGGATCCATAAAGATCGAGAGTTGGGCTTCGTAGAGGTCCTTCTCGTCGGCAACGCTAGCCGCCTCCTCGATGCGGTCCGCATCATAGAGTACGACGCCAAGATAGCGGATGCGGCCAACGCAGGTTTCCGAACATACGGTTGGCTGGCCAGCCTCGATGCGCGGATAGCAGAAGATGCATTTTTCAGATTTGCCACTCGACCAGTTGAAATAGATCTTTTTATAAGGGCATGCCGAAACGCACATACGCCAGCCGCGGCATTTGTCCTGGTCGATGAGGACGATGCCGTCTTCTTCGCGTTTATAGATCGCACCAGAGGGACATGCAGCCGCGCAGGCTGGATTGAGGCAGTGCTCACACAAGCGCGGTAAGTACATCATGAAGGTGTTTTCGAACTGGCCATACATCTCCTTTTGAATGCCTTCGAAGTTGGCATCTTGAGAGCGCTTGGCGAATTCGCCACCGAGAATTTCCTCCCAGTTCGGCCCCCACTCGATTTTTTCCATGCGTTCGCCCGTAATCAGTGAGCGCGGTCGCGCGGTTGGAAATGCCTCAAGCTCGGGCGCCTTCTGGAGGTGGTCATAGTCGAATGTAAACGGCTCGTAATAATCATCGATCTCGGGCATGTCGGGATTGGCAAAAATGTTGGCCAGGATGCGCCACTTGCCGCCAATCTTAGGCTCAATTTTGCCGTTGCGCTTGCGCTTCCAGCCGCCGTTCCACTTGTTCTGGTTTTCCCAGTCCTTGGGGTACCCAATACCAGGTTTGGTTTCGACGTTATTGAACCACGCGTATTCCATGCCTTCGCGATTGGTCCATACGTTTTCCTGATTACCCCGATGTATCCGCCGTTGCGCCACGAAGCCGTGATACACGGGGCTTGAGCGGCGGCGAGGGAGGCAGTGATGGCACGCAACGCGGTGCA
>JAWXCP010000007.1:0-5331 GCA_034408685.1 Hyphomicrobium aestuarii
GGGCGAGACGGTACCGGAGCAGGCGCAGCGGCAGGAGCTGGGACTGGCGGCGGTGGCACCACGGGTTTCGCGCGTGCCGCCGACTGCGCTGCCTTCAGTTCACCGATCCGCGCCGAGATGCAATCGGCGGCGGGTTTGCCTGCGTGCTGCTTTTCCAGCACCGCCAGCATCGACAAACTGCCGACGCTTTCAACCTCGCGGCAAATGCGGACAGTTTCGGCCGCGCTGGATGGTGTGGGCGGTGGTGGTGCGACCGGTTTGGCCTCTTCGCGACCGGCGAAATAGACCTCGGGCAATGAAGGGAACGACAGCCACGGGTCCTGGCCGATCGCCTGCTTGACACGGATCTGCACGGTGCGGAACATCGTCACCGCCTCGACGCCGGGCTTGACGATCTGCTCGGCCAACACCTTCGCGTACGGCCCGCCGCCAGTGCCGGCATCCGACGCGGTCTGCTTTGGCGCGGTGGCGTAGGCGATCAGCAACCCCGACGTGTCGGCGAGCGGCACGAAACCTTTGCTGCCACCGAGCGACTTCGCAGCTGGCCCGGTGATGTTGAGTTCGTTGCGGCAGGCGTCGAACACCAGATAGTGCGTCGCGGCCGGGGACTGTTTCGACAGCAAGTCCATGATGGCTGGCTGCTGGAAGCTTTCGAACCATAACTTGTCGTCGTCGGCGTCGGCCACGTCGACAGGCACGAGGTAGTTGATCTGCGTCTCCGGGTTGGCGATGCCGTGGCCGGAATAATAGAAGAAGCTCAGCGCCCCAGGGCCAGCGCGGCGGACCTCGGCGACGTAGCGCTTCAAGGCCGTATCCATTTGCTTGTAGGTCGCGTCCTTGAGCACCGTGACGGTGAAGCCAACCTTGCGCAGCGAGGCGGCGACGAGTTCGACGTCGTTGTGCGGGTTGACCAGCGGGCCGACCTTTTGGGTGTAGGCCTTGTTGCCGATCAGCAGGGCGAGACGGGGTGGTTCTCGTGCCGGTTCGCGCGAGAATGATGGCGCGGAGCCGTGGGCGGTAAAAGCCACAGCCAAGACGGTCCATAGAACTGCAAATATGGTTCGCAACATCCGCCCCACCCGATACCGAATTGGCGTGAGGGTAGCCCAACATCGTGTCAGCGGCTATGTGCGGGCGTTCGAAATTCGTGGGCTTTTCGATAACCCTGGTCTTAGGAAAATTGGTGGAGCCGAGCGGGATCGAACCGCTGACCTCGTCGTTGCGAACGACGCGCTCTCCCAACTGAGCTACGACCCCACGGGTGGCGCAACCTATGGACCGGCTTGGCTCCTTGTCAACGACTTGTCCCGTGTTCGCTATACCGTGTTCGGGCCGACCATTGCCCCTCGACTGCCCTCGACTGCGCCCGTATCGACAGCCGATGGCGACATCTGTACTGGTGGGCTCAAGGCACATTTCTGCTCGAGGCGGACGGCTCACTTTGTGAGGTGCAAGAGCAAACGGGGTGCCGCGTGACGAGATCATCAATACCGAACGTCAATATCGTCCGTTAATATCGAAGATTACTATCGACTTGGGGTCGCTCGATGTCAAAAATCGCACTCGTCACTGGCGCCGGATCGGGCATCGGCAAGGTGTCGGCGCTGGCACTCGCCGCCGACGGGTGGACCGTGGTGCTGTCGGGCCGCCGCCGCGAGACGTTGGCGCAAACCGCCGCACTTGCCAGCACGGCGAACGTTTCGGTGGTCCCCGCCGACGTCACCGATGAAGCTGCCGTCTCTGCCTTATTTGCTGCCATCGAGCGCGACCATGGCCGCCTCGACTTGCTGTTCAACAACGCCGGTGCCTTTGGCCCCGGTAAGCCCCTCGATGAGGTTACGGGTGAGGAGTGGCGCGCGACGGTCGATGCTAATCTCAACGGCGCGTTTTATTGCGCGCGCGAGGCGATCCGGTTGATGAAGCGCCAGCGGCCGATCGGCGGCCGGATCATCAACAACGGCTCGATTTCTGCCCAGGTGCCGCGTCCCAACGGCGGCACCTATGCGACGACCAAACACGCGATCACCGGGCTGACCAAGTCGATCTCGCTCGAAGGCCGCGCCTTCGATATCGCCTGCGGGCAGATCGACATCGGCAACGCGGCGACCGATATGACGGCTGGCTTCGGCGCGGGCGCTTTGCAGGCCGACGGCACCCGCAAGCAGGAACCGCGGATGGACGTCGCCCATGTTGCGACGGCGATCGTGCAAATGGCCAACCTGCCGCTATCGGCCAACGTCCAGTTCATGACGATCATGGCGACTGCGATGCCCTACGTCGGCCGCGGCTGAAATCGGACAGCTGAAATCTGACAGCAGCGGTCAATTATTCCAGGCCACCTTGCCGATTTTGGCGCCGGTGACTTCGATCCGTTCGGCGACCATGGTGGCCGTGCCCCAACCGGTCGGGATCGTCACGGTGTGGGGGATCATCAGGTCGGTACCGGGCACGCGGCGTAGCAACACCTCGATGTCCTTGTTGGACGCGAAGCTATCGGTTTCGGCCTTGAGCTTGTGGCCGGCGACGGGCGTGTACGTCACGCGGCAGACGACACCCATCTCCGGCGCGGCTGAATTTCCGCCCTTGGCGTCGGGCGGGATCGGCTGCTGGCGCTTGGGTGAGAACGCGATGTCGAAGCGGTGCTTGCCGTCGAACACCGGCACTTTCTTGTCGCACGGCTTCCCGTCGCTGCGGGTCAGCATCATGATGGCCGAGATCGGGTCATAGACGTTGCGGCGGTGCTCGTCCTTCAGCGGCACCCGGTCGGGGTGCGGCTCGATAGGCGGTTCGACCGCGGTCGGGTTGGCTGTCGGGCCGTCGAACGCCATGTGGATTTTGCCGGACTTCTTGCCGCCCTTCCAGTCGAAGGCATATGTTTTCGGGGCGGGCGACGGCACGTTTGTCCGCAGGCCAGTCCCACTCGCGGTTTTTCCCAGCGTGCCGGTCGCGTTGCCTGAGGTCTGTACCTTGAACGCGCCGAGCAGGACCGAGAGCTTCGACGTGCCCGACATTTTGTAGCCGGTCGCCGTCGCTTCCGACTGGATGTCGGACTTGCCGACCTCGATGCCTTGGAATTTGAGGCGGTAGCGCGCGTTGACGGTCGATGGCCACGCATCATTGGCGCACGCCGGAGCGGTGGATGCCAGAGTTGCTGCAGCTGCGCTCAAAATGCTCGCGGTGACAGCGGTCCTGCGGCGGCGTCGGGCCAGCTTATGGCACATGCGGGTCCGTCTCCAAATTTGCGCCGAAGTCGGTTTGCGCCGTGGTTCATAGTTTGCGCCGTGGTTCAAAGGTTGGGCGTTCGCGGCGGAGTTGGCCAGGAGGCGTGCCGGGAACGCGCGGGAAGTCCCCGTGTGCGGATGGTCCCCGTGTGTTGAACCATAGTGCCTCGGGGCTAGGATTGGTTTCCGGCGAGAGTGTGTCGGGCGCTTCGCTTTCGGGTGCTTTGGACCAAGCGGCCGCTGCTTTCGGGGCAAGTGGGAACGGGGCAAGGGGGAACGGGGCGAGTAAGGATTTGGGCGAGTGAGGACTTGGGCAAGCGAGGATTTGGGAAGGTGACAGAGGTGGCACGTCTCAGCGGCGCATGGTATTTGACGACTGCGGCGGTAACTCGCGTCTGCATGGTCCCGTAGCTCAGTTGGATAGAGCGGCAGTTTCCTAAACTGTAGGTCGCAGGTTCAATTCCTGCCGGGATCACCACGTGTCACGTGTCCAAGCCCGAGACACACATCGGCACACATTGGCCTCTCAACGACGGCCTCTCAACGACGGTCTCTCAACGACGGCCTCTCAACGACCCGGCCGCTGAACGATCGCCATGTTTTTGCGCGGACCGCTGGTGGTCAGCCCCCGTCGTTCTCGGTGTCTTCGCCGGGACGGTCCTCGCCGGGGCGCAGGCCACCATTGCCGCCGGCTGGCTTGGCAATTTTTGGACCGCCGGTCGAGACAACGACCATGGCCGGGCGCAGCACGCGATCCTCGATCAGATAGCCGACCTGGAACACCTGCAGCACCGTGCCTGTCGCGACGCTCGGGTCGGCTTGCTCCATCACCGCTTGGTGCTGATGCGGGTTGAACGGCTCACCCGCCGGGGCGACGCGCGTAACGCCGTGGCGTTCGAGCGTCTTGAAAAACTCGCGCTCGGTCAGCGTGACGCCTTCAAGGAGGCTCGTCAGCGCAGGGTTGTCGGACTTGGCATCGGCTGGCACCGAGGCGATGGCGCGCTCGAAGTTGTCGGCCACTTCGACGATGTCGCGGGCGAGCTTGGTGATCGCGTATTTGGCTGTCTCTTCCTTCTCGCGCTCGACGCGCTTCCTCATATTTTCGATTTCGGCGTAGCCGCGCAGCACTTTTTCATTGGCCACTTCGAGTTGCGCCTCGCGGGCCTCCAGGCTCGCGCGGGCGTCGTCGAGGTCGTTCTGCAACGTCTCGATGATATCGCGAATCTGGGCCTGCGGGATGTCGTCGCTATAGAAGTCGTCTGCCATGGTTCCGCCTGCGGTCTGGTTGTCGGCCGCAGCCGTCGGATGAAGGGCTGTGTGCTCCGGTGAGGGCACGGCGGAATTGTCGGCGGCTTCGGGCGATAACGGGTTTTTGTCGTCGCTCATAGGGTGTGTCTTGGTCTCTTCTAACGGCGCGGTTTTGCGCTGCAACGGGTCTGCGCGGTATCTCCCGATCGGGCGTCGAAATCAAGCTCGCGCGGCGATTGGTCAACGCGATCGATCAACATCGCGCCACGGTCATGCCAAGATGCGGCCGACGAGCTTGGCAGTGTAATCGACCATCGGGATGATACGGGCGTAGTTGAGCCGCGTCGGCCCTATAACGCCGAGAATACCAACAACGTTCCGCTGGTCGTCCTTGAACGGGGCGACGATCAGCGACGAACCCGACAGCGAAAACAGCTTGTTTTCCGAACCGATGAAAATGCGCACGCCATCGGCTTGGTCGGACGCGCCGAGCAGTTGGACCAGTTCGCGCTTGCTTTCGAGGTCGTCGAACAGGCGGCGGATGCGGTCGAGATCGGCTTCGGCGGGTAGGTCTTTGAGCAGATTGGCCTGTCCGCGCACGATCAGCGAGCGGCGGTCGTCGACCGTGCCGGACCATTGGGCGAGGCCGGCTTTGATGACTTTCTGCGCCAGCAGGTCGAGTTCGTCTTTGGCCGATTGCAGTTCGGTTTCAAAGCGGGCCTGGGCTTCGGCAATGGACAGGCCGCGAACTATCTCAACGCACACGTCCGCGGCCTGTCCATTGCCGAAGCCCAGGCCCGCTTTGAAACCGAACTGCAATCGGCCAAAGACGAACTCGACCTGCTGGCGCAGAAAGTCATCA
>JAWXCP010000058.1:0-9091 GCA_034408685.1 Hyphomicrobium aestuarii
TCCCTACTCCCTACTCCCTACTCCCTACTCCCTACTCCCTACTCCCTACTCCCTACTCCCTACAACTTCCTACTCCCATACCGCCCCATGAAAGCACGCATAAAAATCACGCTCAAAAACGGCGTTCTCGACCCGCAAGGTAAGGCCATTCAGACGGCGCTCGGATCGCTCGGCTTTACCGGCATCGAAGACGTCCGCCAGGGTAAGTACATCGAGGTCGATCTTGCCGGAATGGACGCAGCCGCAGCCAAGGCCGCCGTCGAGGGCATGTGCCACGACCTGCTGGCCAATACGGTGATCGAAAACTACAGCTACGAGTTGGCGTGAGGCCACACGTGAGATCACAACCGTGATGTTCCGTTTCGCGGTCGCCACCCAGGCCAGAACGCCAGTCCTCGTCGGCTTGGCGTCCACGGCAGCGCTGTTCGTCTTATCGCCTCTGGTTGCGCTAGCGGGCGCCATCGCACTGGAACCCGGCAAGCCGGTGGAACTGCGATGTGAGACCCAGGCGACACAATTGGCGCCGTCAGCCCAAGTATCGGCAGGGGCGTTTCGGGTTCGTCTGGAAGCGATGCCTGGAGCCGCCGACGGGGCATCGGGGAGCTGGACGCCTGTCGATCGCGACGACCGCCACATCGGTTCGCTGGTCGAGCGCCATCGCGATGCTTGCAAGACGGGCTGCCCATTATATGCGGGGGCCGGCGGCAAGACCTTCGAATTGTGGGTGCCGCGCCGCACCACGATCGACAAAGCTGCACCGGGCGAGATGTTGACGATCGCCGTGATCGATCGGGCGGCTCTGACGCTCAAGGCCTCGACGTTCCAGGACCAGCAGATCGCCTCTCTCGAACAGGGTGCGTGCAAAATCGTGGAGTAGCGCGTAGAGCCGTAATCGAGGTCGGGACAGTGTCGCCATATTGTGCATCGATAACTCGCCTGCCGCCACGTTCGACCAACTACGTTGCAACTTTGGACACCTGAACGGACCATGCGCGCTTCCGTCATCGTCTTCCCTGGCTCAAACTGCGACCGCGACGTCAAAACGGCGTTGGAGCGCGTTGCTGGCGCCAAGGTCGCCATGGTCTGGCACCAGGAGACGAGTGTCCCCGCCTCGGACGTCATCATCGTTCCTGGCGGCTTTTCTTATGGCGACTATCTGCGCTGCGGGGCGATGGCCGCGCACAGTTCGATCATGCGCGACGTGAAGGCCAAGGCTGCGGCCGGGACGGCGGTGCTCGGCATTTGCAATGGCTTCCAAATCCTAACCGAAGCCGGCTTGCTGCCGGGCGTCTTGATGCGCAATGCATCGCTGCGCTTCATCTGCCGCGACGTGCACTTGAAGGTCGAGCAGAACGATACGCCGTTCACGACGGCCTATGACAAAGGCCAAGTCATCCGCGTGCCGATCGCACACGCCGAAGGCAATTATTTCACCGATAGTGAAACGCTGGCGCGTATCGAAGGCGAGGGTCAGGTCGTAGTGCGCTATTGTGATGCAGCTGGCGCAGTGACCGCCGCCGCCAACCCGAATGGCGCTCTGGCCAGCATCGCCGGCATCTGTGATCCCTCGCGCCGCGTCGTCGCGATGATGCCACACCCCGAACGGCTGTATGAGCCAGCACTTGGTGGTTCAGACGGCGCGGGCGTGTTTCACAGCCTCGTCCGGCAGCTTGCCGCAGCGTGAAGCCGAACACGATCGTTGAAAACGACCGCAACGGACGTGCCAAAACCATTGTGCAGACGGTCTTCCAGGGTACAAAGACCTTTGGGGCGCTCAACAGCTCGTCACAATCGTGCGATGCTGAATGCGATAGCGCAGCGATCAGGTTCGGGGACGGCGTGACAGACCAGCGAGTCCTTGCGTGTTGAGGGTGTTGAGCGTGACCTCCGAATTGTGTCGGCGGCTGATCATGCTGCCGCGCCTCTTTAAGCGCGCCATCCTCATCGCTGCGGACCTCGCCATCCTGACGTTGGCCATGGTCGCTGCTTGGTGGCTGCGCCTGATGAGCTTCGACGACATGAATTGGGCGAGCTTCAGTGCGGCACTGATCGCCCCACCGATCACCGTCGCCACATTCGCTTATCTTGGCCTCTACCGCCTCGTGACGCGCTACATCGGCAGTCGCGGGATTGGCCAGATCGCAGCCGGTGTCGTCCTTTCGACGCTGATCTGGGCCATGGTTCTCGTCATGAGCGGGCAACCGGGCGTGCCGCGTTCGACGGTCCCGCTGTATGCCATTCTCGGTATCGTGATGATCGTCGCGAGCCGTTATGCGGCAAGTTGGGTGCTGACGAGTTCCGGGGTCCGCCTGCCGCGCGAGGCGACCGAACCCGCCGCACCCAAAAATGTTATCATTTATGGCGCCGGAACCGAGGGCGTCCGCCTGTTGCAGGCCATCAAGACCGTCGGTGACCGCCGTGTCGTCGGCTTCGTCGACCCCGAGCGGTCGTTGTGGGGCCAATACGTCGGACAAACCAAAGTCTATACGCCGCCAAAACTCAAAAATTTGATCGAGGCCCGTCAGGTCGCCGAGGTGCTGATCGCGCTGCCGTCGAGCCGTCGCCGGGAGCGTCGCGAGGTGCTCGAGCAATTGCGCGGCACGCGCGTCAGCGTGAAAGTATTGCCCGCGCTGGAGGATCTCGCGCGTGGCGACATCTCCGTCTCGGACTTGAAGCCGATCGATGTCGACGACCTGCTCGGCCGCGAGCCAGTTCCCCCCGACGCATCGCTGCTCGAACGCAGCATCAGTGGCAAATCGATCCTCGTGACCGGGGCTGGCGGGTCGATCGGCTCCGAGCTCGTCCGCCAGATCCTGCGATTGCGGCCGGCCCGAATCGTTCTCAACGATGTCAGCGAATACGCGCTCTACGAGATCGACCTCCAAGCCCGCGAGATCGCGGCCAACCTGCCGCGCGCGGGCGACCGGCCAGAGATCGTTGTTGTGCTAGGCTCGGTTCTCGACGAACCGCTGGTCCGCGACATGCTCGTGCGCCATGCGATCGATACGGTGTTCCACGCCGCCGCATACAAGCATGTCCCCATTGTCGAGAGCAACGCGGTGGTCGGGCTCGAAAACAACACGTTCGGCACCGCGATCGTTGCGAAATGCGCCGCCGCTGCTGGCGTTGAGCGTTTTGTTCTGGTCTCGACCGACAAGGCCGTGCGCCCGACCAACATCATGGGGGCCAGCAAACGCCTCGCCGAGATGGTGCTCCAGGCGCTCGCCGCCGAGCCCGGCTGCCGGACGGTATTCACCATGGTCCGCTTCGGCAACGTGCTCGACAGTTCGGGCTCTGTCGTTGCGTTATTCCGGCGGCAAATCAAAGCTGGCGGACCATTGACCGTCACCCACCCCGAGATCACGCGCTATTTCATGTCGATCCCCGAAGCCGCCGGTCTGGTCATCCAGGCCGGTGCCATGGCGCGCGGCGGCGAGGTCTTTGTCCTTGAAATGGGTGAACCAGTGCGAATCGACGACCTCGCACGCTTGATGGTGCGCCTGACCGGGCTCGACGTACGTTCGCAAACCAACCCCGACGGTGACATCGCAATCGTCTACACGGGATTGAGGCCTGGCGAGAAACTCTACGAGGAGTTGCTGATCGGCGCCAACACAGAACGAACCGAGCATCCGCGTATCATGCGGTCGGGCGAGCCGTTCTTGTCGATCCGTGAACTCGTCCAGGAGTTCGACACCTTGCGCCAGGCCATGACTAAGCGCGACATCGCTGCCATCGAAGCGTTGTTGAGCCGCACGGTCGAGGGCTATCAGCCAGATCCCAACGGGCATCGTAGCGTGCGGGCGCCCGTGTCGATGCCGCCGGCGTCACGGATGCTCCATTGACCGCCAGTGTCGCAAAAAAACCAGCCATACCGGCGCGTTCTTCCGTCCGCCGGATCGCGATCATCGCGCCCCACGGTTCATCGTTCGCCCGCCACTATGAGACGCTGATCGCGGCGCTGACGGCCCGCTCTCATGGTGTGTTTTGCCTCGCACCCCACTTCGAACCGGCCGATATCACCGCCATCGACGCGCTCGGTGCGACCCGCCAACACCTCGCCGAGCGCCCCGTAGGGTTCCAGCTGTTTCCCCTGCGCGCGCGAATCGCAGCTCTTTCGGCTCAGCTGGCGAGCTTTGCACCACACGCTGTCTTGGCGTCCGGCGGAGCCGAGTTGCCGTTGCTGCTCCAGGCCGCAAAGCGCGCTCGGGTCGCCCGCACCGTGGTCCTTATCGACGAGGTACCAGCTGCCATAGCGGCGGGGCAGACATCGGCCAGCACGTCGTCGTCAATGGCCGCGCGCCAATCTGTACCCGCAACTGGGAGCCCGATCATACGCCCGGCACTGCGCCCGGCCTCGGGCTCGGGCTCGGCAACAAGCCTCAAGCGGGCGCTGCAATTGGCCGACGCCGCCGTGTTCCACAACGGCGACCATGTCAAAGACCTCAAAGCCCGCGGACTGCTGCCAGCCGACCTCGCCTATACGGTTCTACCCGGGTCCGGCGTCGATCTGGCCCGGTTTACCGCCACGCCGCTGCCGGCCTTTGGCGGCGGATTATCGTTCCTGATGATCGCGCCGCTCGACCGTGCCCACGGCGTGCTCGATTTTTGCGAGGCCGCCCGGCAGGTCAAGGCCCGAGCGCCGTCGGCGCAGTTCCGGCTCGCTGGCCGGCCGTCGCACCGTCCAGATACCATCGGCACGGCGCAGCTTGCGCACTACCTCGACGCGGTCGAGTACCTCGGCACGATCGAGGATCCACGGCCAGTGGTCGCCTCCAGCCATGTGTTCGTCTATCCAGCCCAACATCCCCCGCTCGGCGAGGGCATGCCGCCGGATGTGCTCGAAGCACTCGCGATGGGCCGGCCGGTGATCACCACCAACACACCCGGCTGCCGCGACACGGTCGACGAACGCGTCAACGGATGGCTGGTCGCGCCGAGCGACCCGGCCGCACTCGCTGGCGCAATGGAAACGTTCCTAAAACGGCCAGACCTGATCCCGCATCTCGCCCGCGCCAGCCGCGCCAAAGCCGAACGCCGCTTCGACGCCGCTGCCGTCAACGCGACGCTGATCCAGATGTTGGGAGTGGGGTGATCGCCCGCCCGCATTGACGGCCTTAAACGGCAGGACGGACCGCCGCTGACATCACCTCACGCATCCGGTCCGATCATCTTTTCTGGCCGCACGATGGCATCGAAGTCGTCGGCGGGGATACCGTCCGCAATGGCCTCTTCGCGCAGCGTCGTGCCGTTCTTGTGCGCGGTTTTGGCGATCTTGGCGGCGCGGTCGTAGCCGTATTTTTCCTTGAGCGGCGTGACCAGCATGAGCGAGTTGGCGAGGCCCGCCGCGATGTTCTCGAGCCGCGGCTCGATGCCGACCACGCAGTTGTCGGTGAACGACACGGCCGCGTCCGCCAGCAGCCGGACAGATTGCAAAAAGTTGTAGGCCATCATCGGGTTGTAGACGTTGAGCTCGAAATGGCCCTGGCTGCCGGCAAACCCGATCGCGGCGTTGTTGCCGTGGATATGCGCGCACACTTGCGTCAGCGCCTCAACTTGCGTCGGGTTGACCTTGCCCGGCATGATCGACGAGCCCGGCTCGTTTTCCGGCAGCGACAGTTCGCCGAGACCGGCGCGCGGGCCCGAGCCTAGAAATCGAATGTCGTTGGCGATCTTGAAACAGGCCATCGCCACGGTCGTGATAGCGCCATGCGTCATCACCATCGCATCGTGCGCCGCCAGAGCCTCGAACTTGTTGGGCGCCGACGTGAACGGCAAGCCGGTGATCGCCGCGATCCGCGCCGCCACCGCATCAGCGAACCCGGCTGGCGAGGCGAGCCCAGTGCCAACCGCCGTGCCGCCTTGGGCGAGTTCCATCAGCATCGGCAGCGTCATCTCGATGCGTGCGATGCCGTTCTCGATCTGACGCGCGTAGCCGGAGAACTCCTGGCCGAGCGTCAACGGCGTCGCGTCCTGCGTGTGCGTCCGCCCGATCTTGATGATGTCAGCCCACGTCTTGGCCTTGGCATCGAGCGCAGCATGGAGATGGCGCAACGCTGGCAGCAGCCGGTGAACCGCTTCCTCGGCGCACGCGATATGCATGGCCGTTGGAAACGTGTCGTTCGACGACTGGCTCATATTGACGTGGTCGTTGGGGTGCACTGGCACCTTCGAGCCCATGACACCGCCCAGCATTTCGATCGCGCGGTTCGAGATTACCTCGTTGGCATTCATGTTCGACTGTGTGCCCGAGCCGGTTTGCCAGACGACAAGCGGGAAATGGCCGTCGAGCTTGCCGTCCATCACCTCTTGGGCGGCTTGGATGATGACGGCGCCCAAAGCGGGATCGAGCTTGCCGAGCGCCATGTTGGTCTCGGCCGCAGCGCGCTTGACGATACCCAGCGCCCGGACGATGGGCAGCGGCTGCTTCTCCCAGCCGATCTTGAAATTACCCAAACTGCGTTGCGCCTGCGCGCCCCAGTATGCATCGGCCGCGACGTCGATCGGGCCGAACGTGTCGGTTTCGCTGCGGGTCAGGGTCATCGGTTCGGGCTCCGGCAGGGGATCAATGGCGGAAATGACACCGCCGTCTCGCCCGGTAGCACGTCGGGTCAAACCGCTCCAGTTCGACGATTGGCGACCGGCGACCTGCGTGCCGAGCTCGTTACGGTCATGGCCATATCAATACCCGCGCGGCAGGACAATCTGCTCCAAACCATCCAGCGGCGACGGCGGCGGAAGGGGCGCGGTACCTTGCGGAGCGGGAACAGCAGGTGCCGCAGCCGGGGCGGCAACGAGCGCGATCGTATCAATCGTCCCGCATCCTTTATCCGCAAGCAGTTCGTTGAAGGCTTCAAGCCTTGCTTGCTCGGTATGGAGATCGGCTAGAGCCTTGTTGTCAGAATCGGGGGATCCGAACGCCCGCGCGAATGTCCGCACCAGCGTCGGCGCCGCCGCCTTGCGTTCGACGTCGGCTGCTTTTTCAAGGGCCTTGATGCGGACCGCCTGGGCCTGCATGGCCGTCTCGATGCCCACGCATGTCGAGTTGCGCTCAGCATCCGACAACAGCAGCCGCGATGGCGCGAGTGTGCCCGTTTTCAAGTCAGCCGCCGAGGGATCGGGCGAACCCGTGGCACATCCGCCAAGCAGCAATGCTCCAGCCAAGGCCATCCCAAACGCCGAGGCCATGCGTGTCGCGCGGCCCCGCAGGCTGGGCCCGGAAGCTACCAATGGCACAGCGTCTAATGGCAAGCGCACTCGGCTCACGACATCCACATCGTTTGCGGGCCGACCGAAGCCAGACCTCACCACCCACCCGATCAAACGTCTAACCGTAGCCCGTCCAACCTATAACATTGGACAAGCCGATGTTTTAAGGCGCTATTTCTTACGGAACGCATCAAGGCTTACGACTTGAGCACCCGCTCCAGCCCCAACTGGAGCACTCGGAATATCAGATGGCTTTTCTGTGTCGCCGCGCGCCGGTAGCGTGGCAGACACCGAGGTTGACGGTGGAGCCAGTGCTGGAACGGGTGCTGGAGTCGGCTTTGGCCTTGGCAGGGCAGGACGCTGGTCAGACGTCGCGATCTGCAAGTTTGCTGGCGCGGCGGTCCGCTCGACGCGAGTTTTACCCGGCCGCGCTGTCCGGCGCCGGACACCATTGCGGGCTTCAGCCGCGTCGCCGCCGTCAGAGGCGCTGTGTTCGTCGAATTGAAGAACGAATTTGGCGCTCGGATCGATGAAGACCTTGATTGCCGAAAACGGCACGACGAGCCGCTCAGGGATGCCGTCGAACGTCAGCTTGACCTCGAACCGGTCGTCCGAGACGGCAAGATCCCAGAACCTGTGTTGGAGGACGATCGTCATCTCGGTCGGGTATTTTTCGCGAAGGCGCTTCGACAGCGCGACGCCCGGCGCTTTCACATCATACGAGATGTAGAAGTGGTGATCGCCAGGCAGGCCTGACTTGGTGACATCGATCAGCACAGTTTTGACGAGGCCGCGCAGGGCCTCCTGATGCAGGGTGTCATAGTCGATGGTCGCTTCTGTCGTCATGCGTACCGTTCCGGACCCCGTTCTGCTGAACCGCCCGGCTCGGGCGCGTCCAGGTCATTCGCCGCGTGAGCGAAGTGGAGGGCTTCTGTTGCCCGGTGCCCTCCGGACCGCGCCTCAACCGGCTAAGGTAAAGGACTTAGGTTCAGGTACTGGCACCGCCATTAGGCAGCGACAGCGACCTCAGCATAGTTGTCATTGGCAACTATTCTGGATGGTCCGATAACGGTGGTACCATGCCGAGCAAAAGAGCACCCTTTACACCCTCGTCGATCCTATTTCGCCCCCATCACCTGCCGTCACCGCGAGGTGCGGCGGCAGATGGTGGAGGCGCCGGGTACCGCCCCCGGGTCCGAATGGCTTATTGCGGAGTCCATTTATCGCCGTAGCCGGACGAATCCGGCACACACTACATACGACCTCTGTGCAAATAAAAAAAGGGCCTCCCGGCTAGGGCGTGTCATCAGTTATGGTTTGGAGCTGGATGAGGTCCCCAATGGCCGGGAGCAAGGAGCTTTGCGAAGCCAATACGGCCAGTATTGGCAAGCAAAGCGACGCCGCAAACGGCCGTTCGCCCGGCGCATGTGACGCACAACACAACATTGAAAGTCGACGTGCGTGAACCCCACGACCGAGACGCCCAAGCCACCCGAGGCGAAAAATATCCCGGGCCAGAGCGGCATATCCGGCGGGCGCCGACCCGCCTATGTACCTGATACGCCATGGCGCCCGCTCGAGGCCACCGGGGCGACGATCGCGGCGTTGCTCCTGTCTTTGGCGATCGGCTTACCGCTTGCGCTGGCGGTCGCCGTCGCGGCAGACGCCGACGTGATCGCAACCACCGTGCTCGGAACGCTGCTCCAACAAGGCCTGATGATCGCAATCGTGCTGTGGCTCGCCCGTCGCCGAGGCGGCACATGGTCGAGAGTGTTGGCGCTCGGGCCACCGCGCGGTGGCCTGTGGTCGTACGCCGAAGGTGGCGCCATCCTGATCGGCATTGTTGCGATCATGAGCACGGCCATCCACACCTTGGACCCGA
>JAWXCP010000008.1:0-19142 GCA_034408685.1 Hyphomicrobium aestuarii
AAAGGGCATCGCTCGAATCTCCTGTGATTCGAGCAACATAAACCTGTCAGGCATCAGCCCGGTCTAAAGTGTCAGCAATCAACCCGGTTCGTACCCTCCCTACTCCCTACTCCCTACTCCCTACTCCCTACTCGCTACTCGCTACTCGCTACTCCCTACTTCCTACTCCCTCTTTTCACTTCGACAGCGCCGTCAGCTTCGATACGATCTGATCGAGCACGGGCTTGAGTAGGGCCTCCGCACCGGGGACTTTCAACACGGACGCAACGAGAGGCGTCAGGGTTGGTAACTGGCTGGCGATCAGCTTCGCCAACGTCGACTTTGCGTCACCGCTGAGGGTGCCTGTCAGCTTGGTCAGACCGTCGATCGCCACTGCGGTCTCGGTCAGTTTCGGCAAGGCGGCCTGCGCCGTGGCCTGATCCTTCACGGTGCCGAGTGTCGTCGCCAATCCAGCTAGGATCTTGCGTGCGCTTTCGCTGGCTTCGGCTGCTGGCGTTGGAGCGCTCGACTGAGCCGCTGGAGCGCTTGGCTGAGGGACACTGCCGTTGCCACCGAACACGTAGAACAGCGTGAGCAGAATGGCTGCACCTGCTGCGTACGGTATCCAGCTCGAGCCGGTTGGCGCGGGGCGGCCCGTTGGCGTGGTCGGAATCGGCGTCGGTATGCGCCTTACCTCCGCTGTGGCTGATGTTGCTGATGGTATTGCTGGCGAGATTGGCGATCGGGCTGGCGTTGGCGTCGGTGCAGCCGTCGGTGCTGTTTGCGCGACCACGGGTGCTATCGGCGCCGAGACCGGTGCAGACGGCGCCGCGACTGGAGCCACTACGGGAGCAACGGCGGGAGAAACGGCGGGTGCTGCGGCGACGACCGGCTCGGGCATGGTGTCCTTGACGCCGTCGAGCAGGCCCGACCCGCCCAGCATCGCCGCAAATCCCGCCGGCATCGCCGCTAAAATGTTCTGCTTCTGATCCGCCAGACGTGTTGCGAGACCCTGAGCATCCAGGCCCGACGACGTGACCTGCACGGTGAGTTGGCCAAGCACGACGGGGGCCATCATGCCGATCAGGCTGCCCGACTGCGCTGGCGTTGTGCCCGCGAACTGGCTCAAGCCAGTTGTGAGCGCACCGAGCGAGGAACCGCCGAGCAGGCCTGTCAATGCCGACGTGCCGCTGTCAATCAGCGCTGTCTGGTTGGCTCCACCGATCTGGTCGGCAAACGCGCCGAGCGCGTTCGGGTCCTGCTTGCCGAGCAAATCGAACAGCGCAGTAGCCCCGGCGGGCGTCGAGGCCTTATTCGCGAGGCCGGCCAGCAGCGCTGGAAGGATCGCATTGATTGCGGTCGTGACCAGAGCGCTGTTGACGCCGAGCGCACCCGCGATCCGATTTGCGATCATCGGCGTGATGAAACCGGCGATCGTGGTGACGAGGTTCGGCGCGGCTGTGTTCGGCGCGGCGGTGTTCGGGATGTGGGTCATGGGCTGTACCTGACTTTTCTGGCTGACGTGACGATAGGCATGCGTTGCTGCGTTCCCGTGACGGCGCTGCCGATCCCGCCGGTTCGGTCGCCGACGCGATAATGCGGCGATGGAGCAGGTCACGTTGGAAATTGCTGCTCTGGCATGACAAAACTGCAGTTGCCAGCCGTCGAGACATCATGCACTTGAGTTCCGGAACACTTCGGGTTCACGCGGCGCCCCTCCCGGCCGCACGCGGGTGTTGAAATCGTGTTCGACGCCGCGACATCGTCTGCCACGACTTCACACAGGAAATGTGACGATGACGGATGACAGTGCCTTGGACGACGGCGGCGTGAACGCCGAGGCTCGGGAATGGGCCGAGGCGATCGCTTCGGTCATCGCCGTCGACGGTCCCAACCGGGCCGATGAGTTGCTGACGCGGGCGGTCGACGTTGCGCGGCACAGCGGGGCAAAAATTCCGTTCGCAGCCAACACCGCCTACATCAACTCGATCCCGCCCGACGAAGAACCGCCCTACCCCGGCGACCGTGAGCTCGAACACAAGATCCGCGCCGCGATCCGCTGGAACGCGATGGCAATCGTGCTGCGCGCCAACCGTGAGAGCACCGAACTCGGTGGCCATATCGCCAGCTACCAATCCGCCTCGACGCTCTACGAGGTAGGGTTCAACCATTTCTGGCATGGCCCCGACGCGCCCGACGGCGCGGACCTAATTTATGTGCAAGGGCATTCCTCGCCCGGCATCTACGCCCGCTCGTTCGTCGAGGGTCGTTTGGACGAGGCGAAATTATTGCGGTTCCGGCAGGAGGTTGGCGGCGGTGGGTTGTCGTCCTACCCGCACCCGTGGCTGATGCCAGACTACTGGCAGTTCCCGACCGTTTCGATGGGCCTTGGCCCATTGATGGCGATCTATCAGGCCCGATTTCTCAAATACGTCGAGAACCGTGGCATCGCAAAGACCTCGGGCCGCCACGTCTGGGCGTTCATGGGCGACGGCGAAATGGACGAGCCCGAGAGCCTCGGCGCCATTTCCCTGGCTGGGCGCGAGCGGCTCGACAACTTGATCTTTGTCATCAACTGCAACCTCCAGCGCCTGGATGGCCCGGTGCGCGGCAACGGCAAGATCATTCAGGAACTCGAGGGTGATTTCCGCGGCGCTGGCTGGAACGTCATCAAGCTGGTGTGGGGCTCGGGCTGGGATCAACTGCTCGCCAAAGACACCCACGGCAAACTCCGCCAATTGATGGAGGAGTGCGTCGATGGCGAGTATCAAAACTTCAAGTCAAAAGACGGCACCTACATTCGCGAAAAGTTCTTCGGCCGCTATCCTGAGACGGCTGCGATGGTCGCTGGCTGGTCGGACGAACAAATCTGGAAATTGACGCGCGGCGGGCACGATCCGCGCAAGATCCACGCCGCCTATAAAGCTGCCGTCGAGTGTAAAGATAAGCCGACCGTCATTTTGGCCAAGACCGTCAAAGGCTACGGCATGGGCGAGGCCGGCGAAGGTCAGATGATCGCCCACCAGGCCAAAAAGATGGACCTCGCCGCGCTGCGCCAGTTCCGGGATCGGTTCTCTGTACCGGTGAGCGATGAACAGCTCGAGACCCTGCCGTTTGTGCAGCTGACGCCCGGCAGCCCGGAGTGGAACTATCTCCAGTCCGGCCGCAAGGCGCTCGGCGGATATCTGCCCCAGCGGCGGTCCAAGACGTCGGTTGCGCTCGAAGTTCCACCGATCTCGACGTTCGACGCCCAACTCAAGGGCTCGGAGGGCCGCGAGATCTCGACGACGATGGCGTTCGTTCAGATGATGACGAAGCTGATGCGCGACAAGAGCCTCGGCAAGCGCGTCGTGCCGATCGTTCCCGATGAGAGCCGGACCTTTGGCATGGAGGGTATGTTCCGGCAATTCGGCATCTACAGCCAGGTCGGGCAGCTCTATCAGCCGGAAGATTCCGACACTCTGATGTATTATAAGGAGACGAAAACCGGCCAGATTCTCGAAGAGGGGATCAACGAGGCTGGCGCCATGGCGTCATGGATTTCAGCGGCGACGTCGTACTCGGTGACAAACGAGCCGATGATCCCGTTCTATATTTATTACTCGATGTTCGGCTTCCAGCGCATCGGCGACCTTGCCTGGGCAGCTGGCGACCTGCGCGCACGCGGCTTCCTGCTCGGGGGCACGTCGGGGCGCACGACGCTCAACGGCGAAGGTCTGCAACACGAAGACGGCCACAGCCATCTCATTTCGGCGACCATCCCGAACTGTATATCTTACGATCCGACGTATTCATACGAACTGGCGGTCATCCTTCACGACGGCCTTAAGCGGATGCTGATCGACCAAGAAGACGTGTTTTATTATTTGACAGTGTTGAACGAGAATTACGCCCACCCGCCGATGCCAGCTGGCGTAGAGGAGGGTATCATCAAGGGCATGTACCTGCTCAAGTCGACCGGCGATGCCAAGAAAGGCGGACGCCGAGTCCAACTGATGGGCTCGGGCGCCATTCTGCGCGAGGTAATTGCTGGAGCCGACCTGCTCGAAGCTGATTTCGGCATCGCCGCCGATATATGGAGCGTGACGAGCTTCACGCAATTGCGCCGCGACGCCATGGAGGCGGAACGCTGGAACCTGCTCCATCCTGAGGAGACACCGCGCATCCCCTACGTCACCGCTTGCCTTGCCGAGCGGGGAGATGACCCGGTGATCGCGTCGACCGACTACATGCGCCTGTTTGCTGACCAGATCCGCGGGAACGTGCCGCAAAAGTACCGCGTGCTCGGCACCGACGGTTTCGGGCGTTCCGATTATCGCCGCAAGCTGCGCTCGTTCTTCGAGGTCGATCGGCACTTTGTTGCGGTCGCAGCGCTCAAGGCGTTGGCGGAGGAAAACAAGCTGCCATCTCGCACCGTGACCGAGGCGATCGTCAAGTACGGTCTCGACCCCGAGCGCGTCAGCCCGATGAGGGCGTAACTGCCAGCCCCCACCGTCTTGAACAATCGCCGCCCGTTCGCCCCTGCCGCCGCCTTCGCCGCCGCCTCGCTTGTGCCACCGCTGACAGAGTGTCCTCATGTCTACGATCGACGTAAAAATTCCAGATATCGGCGATTTCAAGAACATTCCGGTGATCGAGGTCCACGTCAAACCGGGCGACCAGCTGTCGCCGGAAGATCCGATCGTGACGCTCGAAAGCGACAAGGCAACGATGGAAGTGCCGTCGCCCGCTGGCGGTAAAGTCATCGAAGTTCTGCTGAAGAGCGGCGACCGCGTCAGCGAGGGATCGCTCGCGATCCGCCTCGAAAGCGCTGCGGCATCCGAGGCGAAACCAGCCAACGGACAAGCTGCATCTACTGCTTCGGCCGCCGCCGCAGGACAGCCATCATCAACATCGCAACCACAGGCTGGCCCATCCTCGACCCTGCCGCCGGTGCCAGCGATGCCGGCCGCCCGGCCACTTCCGCCGCCACTCCCGGTGGATTTCAGCAACGTTCACGCCAGCCCGTCGGTGCGCCGTATTGCCCGCGAACTTTCCGTCGACCTGACACAGGTGACCGGGACGGGCGAGAAGGGTCGCATCACGCCAGCTGACGTCAAGGGCCATCTCCAGCGGTCGGGCGGGGCAGCGGCAGGCAGCGGGGCGGCAACAGGCTCGGGCATTCCCGAAATCCCGGCGCAGGATTTTTCAAAATTCGGACCGATCGAAACCAAAGCGATGTCGCGGCTGAAGAAGCTGTCGGGCCCGCACCTTCACAGGTCGTGGCTCAACGTGCCTCACGTCACCCACACCGACGAAGCCGACATCACCGACCTCGAAAGCTACCGCAAGCTTCTCGACAGTGCGGCGAAAGATAAGGGCTATCGCGTCACGCTGCTGTCGTTCCTGCTGAAGGCGTCCGTATCGGCGCTTAAAGCGTACCCGGATTTCAACAGTTCGCTGTCGCCCGACAAGTCGAGCTTGATCTACAAAAAATATTTTCATATTGGCGTTGCGGTCGATACGCCAGACGGCCTCGTCGTCCCGGTCATCAAGGATGTCGACCGAAAAGGCATCGTCGAAATCAGCCAGGAGTTGGCCGCCGTCTCTGCGCGGATGCGCGATGGCAAGATCGCGCCAACCGACATCCAGGGCGGCACGTTCTCGATTTCGAGCCTTGGCGGCATTGGCGGCACGCAGTTCACGCCGATCGTCAATGCCCCCGAAGTTGCCATCCTCGGCGTCGTCAAATCAACGATGAAACCGGTGTGGAACGGTACGGAATTCAAGCCGCGCCTGATGTTGCCGCTGTGCGTCTCCTATGACCACCGCGTCATCGATGGCGCGAGTGCGGCCCGCTTCACGAAGCACCTGACCGACGTCTTGGGCGACGTCCGTCAGTTGGTTCTGTAACCCCCGACGCTTCTCAAGAGCTCAGTTCCCGAAAATTCCCAGGCACCCACCATGGCCATAGTCGAAATTCGCGTTCCCGACATCGGCGACTTCAAGAACATTCCGGTGATCGAGGTCCATATCGCACCTGGGCAAGCGATTGCTGCCGAGGACCCGCTCGTCACGCTCGAAAGCGACAAGGCGACGATGGAGGTTCCCTCTCCCGGCGCGGGGACGATTGTCGAGGTGCTGCTCTCGGCTGGCGACCGGGTGTCCGAGGGAACTCTGGTTGCCCGGTATGAGACAACGGCAACAGCTACGAGTGCGAAGCCAGCAGCCGTATCGGCATCGGCCAGCGCATCGGCGTCAGCCGTGTCATCTGCGGCATCAGCCGTGTCCACTTCGTCACCAGCCGCAGCGTCTGCGACCTCGGCTGCTGCAGCCTACACCGGCTCCTCCGATATCTCTTGCGAACTCATGGTGCTCGGCGCTGGACCGGGCGGATACTCAGCCGCGTTCCGAGCCGCCGACCTTGGCGCCAAAGTCGTGCTGATCGAGCGCAATCCGACGCTTGGCGGTGTTTGCCTCAACGTCGGATGTATCCCGTCGAAGGCGCTGCTCCACACCGCGGCCGTGATGGATGAAGTCAAAGCGATGACCGACCATGGCATCGCGTTCGGCGCTCCCCAAATCGACGTGGGCCGGTTGCGAACGCACAAAGAGAAAATCATCGGCAAGTTGACTGGCGGCTTGTCGCACATGGCCAAGGCCCGCAAGGTCACGGTCGTACAAGGCACGGCACAGTTTCTCGACGCTAACCATGTCGAGGTCGCGATGTCGTCGGGCGGACGGCAGGTCGTGCGGTTCGACAAGGCGATCCTCGCCGCCGGGTCGGAAGCGATCCACCTGCCATTCCTGCCAAAGGACCCGCGGATCGTCGACAGCACGGGTGCGCTCGAACTGCCGTTCATCCCGAAGCGGATGCTGGTTATTGGCGGCGGCATTATCGGGCTTGAGATGGCCACCGTGTATTCAGCACTCGGCGCGCGCCTCGACGTTGTCGAACTGCTCGATGGCTTGATGCCGGGTGCGGATCGCGATCTCGTCAAGGTTTGGGAAAAGAAGAACGCCCATCGCTTCGACCACGTCATGCTGAAAACCAAATGCACCGGAGCGGAAGCGCGCACGGACGGCATTCACGTCCGCTTCGAAGGTCCACAAGCGCCGAGCGAACCACAGGTCTACGACCTCGTTCTCGTCGCGGTCGGCCGCTCGCCAAACGGGCGGTTGGTCGCGGCTGAAAAGGCTGGCATCGCTGTCAACGAGCGTGGGTTTGTGCCAGTCGACAAACAGATGCGGACGAACGTCGCAAACCTGTTCGCGATTGGTGACATCGTTGGACAGCCGATGTTGGCCCACAAGGCCGTCCACGAGGGGCACGTGTCAGCCGAAGCCGCGCTTGGCCACAAGGTGTCCTTTGACGCCAAGCAAATCCCGTCGGTGGCCTACACCGATCCCGAGATCGCCTGGGCGGGCGTCACGGAGGATGAGGCCAAGGCCAAAGGTACCAAGTTCACCAAGGGCTTGTTCCCGTGGGCAGCGTCGGGCCGCGCCATCGCCAACGGCCGCGACGAGGGCTTCACCAAACTGTTGTTCGACGCTGATACGCATCGGATCATCGGTGGCGGTATTGTCGGCACGCATGCTGGCGATCTGATCGGCGAGGTCTGCCTTGCGATCGAGATGGGGGCGGACGCCGTCGACATTGGAAAAACGATCCACCCGCATCCCACACTGGGCGAGTCGATCGGCATGGCTGCTGAAGTTGCCGAAGGCGTGTGCACCGATATGCCGCCAGCCAAGCGGTAAGCCGTTTCGCTGGCGCCAGCACTGCGGGGCCACATGTGTGGCCCACAACTCGAGGGATGGCCGTTTATGGACGAGACCGCATTGAAGGTTGCCGCGCTCGAGTTCCACCGCCATCCCAAGCCTGGTAAAATCGAGATCGCGCTCACCAAGGAGCTGACCAACCAGCACGACCTGTCGTTGGCCTACTCTCCCGGTGTTGCCTACGCGTGCCTCGAGATCGTGCGCGATCCGAGCGAAGCCGCCAACCTGACATCGCGGGCAAACCTCGTCGGTATCGTCACCAACGGGACTGCCGTACTCGGCCTTGGTAACATCGGCCCGCTTGCGGCCAAGCCGGTGATGGAAGGCAAGTCCGGACTGTTTAAGAAGTTCTCCGGCATCGACGCCTTCGACATCGAACTTGACGCCCGCGACCCGGATATTCTGGTCGAGATCATTGCAGCACTCGAGCCGACATTTGGCGGCATCAACCTTGAGGATATCAAGGCGCCGGAATGCTTCTACGTCGAGCGAAAATTGCGCGAGCGGATGAAGATCCCCGTGTTTCACGACGACCAGCACGGCACGGCCATCATCGTCGCTGCGGCAATCCTCAACGCGCTCAAAGTTGTCGGCAAGCGCCTCGACGAGGTCAAGCTCGCGGGCTCAGGCGCTGGAGCTGCCGCTCTGTCGTGCCTCAACCTGCTGGTCAGCCTCGGCCTCCGGCGCGAAAACATCACGATCTCCGACATCGCTGGCGTCGTATATGAAGGCCGGACCGAGTTGATGGACGACGAGAAGGCGGTGTTCGCCCGTCCAACGTCGGCCCGCACGCTCTCCGAAATCATGGTCGGCGCCGACATCTTCCTCGGATTGTCGGCGGGCGGCGTGGTCAAGCCCGAGATGGTCGCTGGTATGGCGGCCCGGCCGATCGTGATGGCGCTGGCCAATCCCGAACCGGAAATCCGCCCCGAACTGGTCAAGCAGGTGCGTCCAGATGCGATCATCTGCACCGGGCGGTCTGACTATCCCAACCAAGTCAACAATGCGCTTTGCTTTCCCTACATTTTCCGGGGCGCGCTCGACGTCGGCGCGACGACGATCAACGAGGCGATGAAGGTCGCCGCCGTCAAGGCCATCGCCGAACTTGCCCAAGCTGAAGCGTCGGATGTGGTTGCCGCCGCCTATGGTGCCGGCGAGCATTTGAATTTCGGGCCGGATTATCTGATCCCGAAGCCGGTCGACCCAAGGCTAATCGAGCGAATTGCACCAGCGGTCGCTAGGGCTGCCTTCGATAGTGGGGTCGCAACCCGGCCGATCACCGACTTCGACGCCTACCGGGCCAAAGTTTCGCGCATCGTCTACCATTCTGGGACAACGATGGCGCCGGTGTTCGTTGCCGCCAAGCGGGCGCCCCAACGCGTCATGCTGGCCGAGGGCGAGGACGAGCGCGTGCTCCGCGCGGCGCAAATCGCGGTTAACGAAGCGATCGCGTTTCCATTGCTGTCGGGCCGCCGCGATGTGATCACGGCCGCTATCGCCGACCTAGGACTGCGGCTGGTCCCAGGGCAGACCTGCGAGATCGTCGACCCAGAGACCGACGAGATCACCCCGCAGCTGGCCAACGATTATTTCGAACTGATGAAGCGCCAGGGGGTGACGCAGGCCATCGCGTCCAAATTCATGCGCACCCGCTCGACGCTGCACGGCGCGATGATGCTGCGGGCTGGCAAAATCGACGCCATGCTGGTTGGGACGCGGGGCACGTTCGCCGAACATCTCGATTTCGTGGCGAGTGCCATCGGCACCCGCGTCGGCGTTTCAACGTTTGCGGCGATGAACCTGCTGGTCCTGCCCGACCGCCAGATTTTCATTGCCGATACCTACGTCAATGAAGCACCGACCGAGAGCCAGCTGGTCGAGATCACATTGCTGGCAGCAGAACAGGTTCGCCGGTTCGGCCAGACGCCGCGCGTTGCGCTGCTGTCCCATTCGAGCTTCGGCAGTTCGAAATCCTGGCAGGCGCGGACCATGGCGGGCGCCGTCGTGCGGCTGCGCGAGGTCGCGCCCGGCCTCGTTGTCGATGGCGAAATGCGCGGCGATGCGGCGCTCAACGAGAACATTCGCGATCGTGCGCTGCCGGGCTCAAGCCTCGATGGGGAAGCCAACCTCTTGATCATGCCCGGCGTCGACGCCGCCAACATCGCGTTTTCTCTGCTGAAAGAGACCGCTGGCAAAGGCATCACGGTTGGCCCGATGCTACTCGGCGCGGCGCGCGCGGTTCACATCCTGGAGCCGACGGCCAGCGTCCGGCGGATCGTCAACATGATCGCGCTGGCGAGCGTCGACGCGGCGGGCGAAGTAGCAACGTAGGGATTTCGGTCAAGCTATGCCCCCTTAGGTGTAACCCAAGTATTGACACCCTTGGTCATATCCTCCATTTTGGTTGAGCAGTGAATTGATCGTGGATGATCGAGAGCTTCCGAAGTAAGGCGCTTGAACGCTTCTGGTGGAAAGACGAACCGCGGCGGGTCGCCCCGCATCATGTCAAACGCCTCACACTGGTGCTCAGCCTTCTCGATGCCGCTAACGAGCCGGCTGGTATGGACATTCCGGGTCTGGCATTCCATCCGCTTGAGGGCGATCAGGCGGGCCGATATGCCGTCAGGGTCGATGGGAATTGGCGCGTGACATTTAGATGGTCGCTCGAAGGCAATGCGGCAGCAGTTGATTACGAGGACTATCACTGAACATGAGACAAGCGCCAACAGGCCCGTCACTGCGGCATCGGAATATCGCACCGTCCCACCCCGGAGAATTAATCGCGATGGGGCTCGAAGAGCAGGGCATTACGCGCACCGCGTTGGCTAGAGAACTCGGGATCAGTCGCAATACGCTCTACAAGCTGCTCGAAGGGCGCCAAGGGGTGACCGCAGAAATGGCGGTTCGGCTCGAAGCCGTTTGGGGTAGCACCGCTCAGACTTGGCTCAGGTTGCAAGCCGACCACGATCTATGGGACGCGCGCCGGTCGGTTGATGTGACACGCCTCAAACGTTTCCACGTGGCCGCCTGAAACCGTCGGGTTCGCAAGGCATCGAAGGCCGAGTTGTTTACTGAACCCTGGCGGTCGCCGGTTTGGGCGACGCACCACCACCCGGCGGTGGCTGTGCGACCGCCGTATCGGGCGGCACCTTGAGCCACGGTCCACCTGACTGGCCGATCCGGCGACCGACGTTGAACAGCGCGCGTTGGTACTCGGGATCGAACACCTGTTTGGGCCTTAACTCGAAATCGTTGGGCACCATCAGCATGTTGAAGCCAACCTCGGCGTCGAGCGACATGCGGTAAATCCGGTAGAGGTCGCCCTTGTTTTGGCTGGTCAGCAGCGTGGATATGGACGAGGCGGCAATCGGGATCGTCTGCTCCTTCACCGGCTCATAGTGGGCGGTCAGCTTGCCGTTCTGGATGATGTAGAGCGTTCGGTTCGGGGCACGACCGTAGAACTGGTCGAACATTCGGTAGGGGACGTTGAGAGGCGCGACGTAGACCTGCCGCGTGACGCCGCCATCGACGTGAAGTTCGTCATATTGCTGGCCGTCAACCGTGACTTTGATATTGACCGGTGGGAACAGCCCGGGGATCGACGCCGAGGCGAGTATCACATCGCGGAAGAGTTCCACCGCCTGCTGGTTACCAGCGAGCGCGATCTCGCCCATGTTCCACACCACTGGTCGGCGGGCGTCCAAGTTGGTCGTCCCGATCGATAGGATTCGACCACGGCGATACTGGGCGGCTACTTTTCGCAGGAAGGCTGCGTCGATGTATTTGGAAATGAGTTCGCGCAACGGCGCGGTGTCAGCCAAGGCCGCCCCGCCCAGCAAGCCGGGCAGGAACTGCGCCGTTACCAGTTGGCGCGTCTCGTAGCGGGTCCAGACTTCCTCGAGTTGCCGGTCATAGTCAGGCCCTAGAAACGCGAACGGCGCGATAATGGCGCCCGCGCTGACGCCGGTGACCAACTCAAATTCTGGCCGGTCTCCGCGTGCCGTCCAGCCGGTCAAAACGCCAGCGCCGAACGCGCCATCGGGTCCGCCGCCCGACAACGCTAGGATTTCGATCTGTTTGCGTCCGCCGACGACCGGCGCATCACGGGCCAGCTGCGGCATATTGGGCAGATGCTTTTTCAGCTCGGCGCGAATGTCGGTCGGGGTCTCGTCGCCCCACGTCCGGCCGCCTTTGATCCGGTGGACCTGGGGAAGGCTGTCGACAAATCCTGCTGGCACCGGGTTGCGCTCCATCGTGGCCGCGCAGCCGCCGATCACGACGGCGGACAGTACCATCGCGGTGCTCATCCCCTTGGCATTCATCACCATGTCGCGTCTGAGCTCCAACACCAGCCGCGAGTGGGTACGCTTTTCCCTGGCCCTTATCAAGCTTCAGCCCGCCACTCGAGCTACCGCATCATCGCCCGGACCGGCACGGGTCGGACATGGAACAAACCCGCATCGCAATCGCTTTTACGTTGGGGAATTGTAGCCGAGCAACGAAAAAGCGAGTTCTGAGTTTGACCTCAAACCACCCACTCACGGATGCCTTCCGCCACAAGATTATCAATCCGAAATTTCCCTGCCTCGGCGCCAAGTCCGCCCTCACGCGCAAACGGATGGATATCCACGTTGCTTGCGATATCACATCGGGCCAGAATGACGCGGCTTTATACTCGAAGCTTGCGCTTTTTACGAAACGATACCGGAACAATCCAAAGCCATTTCAGACCTTTGTGATCATATTTGAAGGGCCTCGCACGCTGTGCGAAAAGGCATTTGAGCAAGCACTTTGGAATCGCATTCAGTCGCTCTCAAACGGAGACGCTTCTGCTGGGCACCCGCGCGACCCGAGCGTCAGCGCCGACCCGAGCAACTCTCACTTCTCGCTGAGTTTTGGTGGCGAGGCATTTTTTGCAGTCGGGCTTCATCCACGATCATCACGGCCAGCCCGGCGATTTGCAACACCGGTGATCGTGTTCAACCTTCACGCACAATTCCAACAGCTGCGCCACCTCGGGCAATATGAAAAGCTCCGGTCAGCAATTCTCTCCCGGGACTTGCTGTTTTCAGGCTCGGAGAATCCGATGCTGTCCCGTCATGGGGAGAAGTCGGAAGCGCGGCAGTATAGCGGACGCCGCGTCGCCGAAGACTGGGTGTGTCCGTACCGCTCGCGGCGGAAGGCTTCATCGTGATCGCCATTCCCCCATCATCAGGTACGGCATTCGTGCTGCGCGCGCGGCAGACGTTGACCGTCGTCGATCCCTGTGGCGAGCAAGTCGCCGACCTCGTCGCATTCAGCCTGGACGACATCCGGGAGGTTGTGTCATCTGGCCGCACGTTCGATTATGCCAGCAAAACGCGACTAACGACCGGTGACATCATTTATTCGAACCGCTCGAACCAGATGCTGACTATCGCTTCAGACACGGTTGGCACACACGATTTCATGCTCACGCCGTGCTCGGCCGATACCTTTCGCATTCTCTACCCGCCTGGAAACGCACCCCAACGCGGCTGTTTCGAAAATCTGGCAGAAGCGCTCGCTCCATACGGTGTCACCCCCGATAATATCCCGGTGGCGTTCAATATTTTCATGAACGTCAAAATCGACGATGCCGGGGCCATTACTGTCTGTGCGCCAATCAGCCGGGCCGGCGACCGGATCACGCTGGTTGCTGGAATGGATCTGATCATCGGTCTCACTGCGTGTTCTGCGCCGATGTCGAACAACAATCGTTTGAAACTGATCCAGTACATGATCTCACCAGAAAATATCTGAACATGGACTTTACATTCTGGATTGGAACATCGGCTGCCATCTGTTCGATCGTAAGCTTCGTTCCACAAGCTTGGAAAATAATCAAAACACGCGACACAAGTGGCATTTCGCTCGCGATGTACAGCATTACCGTGACAGCGTTTGCCCTCTGGATCCTATACGGGGCGATGCTGGGACAATGGCCCCTCATCGCCTCGAACCTCATTTGCCTCGTACTAGCCAGCTTCATCTTGGCGATGAAAGTGCTGCCACCAGACCAGAAGGAGGACGTTGCAAAGGCGCTCGATCCGTAAAGCGGCGTCCCCGCACTAATCGCCAAAGAACAACACCGTTATTAAGACGAAACACGGCAATAGAATTGCCATGGACCACGCCATATAGCCAAAAAAGCTCGGCATTTTGATGCCCCGCTCCTCGGCGATCGCTTTGATCATGAAGTTGGGCGCGTTGCCGATGTAAGTGTTGGCGCCCATGAACACGGCACCGGCAGAAATTGCCACCAGCGTTTGCGACAGCGGCCCCATCAAGGCTGCCGCATCGCCGCCTGCGAGATTGAAAAACACGAGATAGGTTGGCGCATTGTCGAGGAAGCTCGACAGGATACCGGTCAACCAGAAATACATCACGTTGTCGGGCTTGCCGCTGGCGTCGGTGACAAGGTCAACCACGGGGCCAAGCGCGCCGGTTGATCCAGCTTTCAAAATTGCGATCGCTGGAATGATCGTCACGAAGATCCCTGCAAAAAGTTTTGCGACTTCGATGATCGGCCCCCAGCTGAAACCATTGGCTTCGCGCGAGCCTGGGCGCGTCAATTTTAATGACGCCCACGCGATCCCCAGCAACGCGATGTCGCGGACGATGTTTTGTAGCTCGACCTTGATGCCTGCGATGTCGAACGAGACGCCCGGCTTCCACACGCCGCTCATCAAGACCGCTACGACCACAGCGCCGAGTAGCGCGACGTTGACCCAGCCGTCGATCCGGATGCGGCTATCGGGTGTCGGATCTGCAACCTGCGGGCGCGTGTCATCGATCGAATAACAATACCAATCGATCGCGTAAAACAACGTCAGCAGGATCGCGACCAGGAGAAGCATCGGCATCAACAAGTTGACCGTTGGCCAGAAGAAATCGACGCCCTTCAAGAAGCCTAAGAACAATGGCGGATCGCCGAGCGGCGTCAGAGAACCGCCGATGTTGCCGACCAGGAAGATAAAAAACACGATCACGTGGACGTTATGACGGCGATTGTCGTTGGCGCGGATCAGCGGCCGGATGAGCAGCATCGAAGCGCCGGTGGTGCCAGCGACGCTGGCGAACGCGGTGCCGAGCGCGATGATGCCCGTGTTGAGTGCTGGGGAACCATGGAGGTTGCCTCTCACGACGACGCCGCCCGCGACCGTAAACAAGGTCAGCAGCAGGATTACGAACGGTACGTATTCAAGCAGCATGGCGTGCAAGACGTCATGCAGTGTGACCGCGAACCCATGAACGGCGATCGCTGGCACGATAAATGCGATAGCGCACGCTGCTGCGACTTTGCCGTAGTTGTGGTGCCAAAACTCGGCGGCCGCGACGGGCATGATTGCGATCGACAACAGCAGGATCGCGAACGGCAAAACCCAGATCAGTGTCAGCGACCGGCCGTCGAGACCTGCTTCGGCGGCATGCGCGCTGGTGACAAGCAGGCACGTGCAGGCCGTCACCGCAAAACAACGGCACAGGATCGCGCCAAGCTTCCGCATCATGTCCGTGAGCATCGCTTTTCCTTAGTTTCGGCAGGGCCAGAGCTGCGACAAGAGCTGCGGCCAACGTGTATAGTACAGTTTTGTCACCGTCAGCGGCTCTGATAATCCCGCTTTTTGCCCGCTGCAGCCCATCCTTTCGATCCGAATGCGGATGGCCGGTCCATTCCGACATCGACGCCTCATTTGAACTCGGCGCGGCCGAAAGACACGCAGAGTGCTGAGAGAGACAATCGTTCGTTCAGAGTGCATTCATGCCGCATGCGCGAAATAGAGCGTCATAAGCTGAACTGGTGCCGTGCGCCAACTGGCTGACAATGCAACGATATTTCGATGATTATCCGCACTTGGAAGCCTGAGTTCATGTCTGACTGCGCCATTTGGCGGACAACATGATGACGAATTCTGAATGCAATCAGTGAACTATCTGGGGTCCCACGGCCTATCATGTGGGGCTCTCGCGTTGGGGGCCATCGTAGGCGCGGCGTCACACGGCTCGTAATCAGAGCTTGCTGACCCTTGCGTCCGGAATTTGGAGACACAGATGAAGTCTAATGCGGTCAAGTCCTTCGAAGTGGACATCGATTGGGCAGCGGAAACGATCCTGCCGATGGAGTTCCGCGGGGAGACCTATCAGCTCGAGGCTCGCGCTTACCAAGGCGCCATCGCTTCGGAGCAGGCTTTCGTGTTGATCAATCGCGGCAAGGGGGCCGACGCCGCGACGACGCCGATCGTGCGCGTGCATTCTGGCTGCATCACGGGCGACATCTTTCATTCGCTGAAGTGCGATTGCTATCCGCAGCTGCAGGCGGCGCTTGAGCACGTCGTGCACGCGCCGAACGGCGTGCTGATCTATCTGCCGTATCACGAGGGTCGGGGCATCGGCCTCGTCGACAAGATCCGCGCATACGCCTACCAGGATCAAGGCGTCGACACGGTCGATGCAAATATCAAGGTCGGCGCTCCGATCGACTCGCGCGAGTACGACCTTGCGGCCCACATCCTGTTCGACCTCGGCTTCCATGACATCCGGCTGCTGACCAACAATCCAGCCAAGATGGAAGCCCTCCGCGCTTTGGGCATCAAGGTGATCGAGCGCGTCGAGATCATCACGAAGCCGAACAAGTTCAATCTTCGCTACATCGAGACCAAGCGTCAGCGGATGGCCCACAAGTTTTGATCGATTGCCGTCACGTAGCGCCGACAAATTACTATCGTTAAGCGGCTCTGGGCCATCCCGGAGCCGCTTTTTTGTTGAGACACACAACTGATCGGTCAGCGTCCGAGCCAACCTGGCAACGGGAACTCCCGGATATCGATCTTGAGAGCGGCGACACAGGCACGACGCTGTTCAATGAAGCTTTCGGTCAGCCCGTGCCAGTCCGCCGATACGGCGAGCCGTCGGCTCGAAAAATATTGGCCCGTAATCATGTGCGACAATGTCAGGGCCGCCTCGCCACACGTCGGGAAGCCTCGGCCGAACACGGCCGATCGCGACAAATCCCGAAGCTGCCGGCCGTTGTCGATCACATCTGGCCCGCTCATCCGCCACCAATAGTCGGTGAACGCTTTTTCTTCGTGCTTGGCGTAGACCAGCCAATTGTTACGGTAGTCGGCTTCGGTCAAATCGGATTCGTAGCCCGTTTCAGGTTCGAGCGCGATCGCGGTCAGGCCAACTTGTGCCGACGCGGTTTGTGTAAGCAAAATCGTCAACAACACCAGAACGGTCAGGGCGTGTCTCATGTCCACCTCCGGTTGCGAGTCGGAGAATCATGACACTCCCATGACAGCCTGAAAAGAGGGCGTGGAGCCAAATCGTCGCAGTGCGGTTAACAGGACACGACGCGGCGTGTTGCTGAAAATTTTGGCACAGCGGCGCCCCCGCAAGTAGCACTTTGGGCGTCAAGTCGATGAAACAACGCGAATTTCAATGCCGCTCGACGAAGCTGTCGACGACATGCTTGCGGCCAGACTTCTCAAAATCGATCGTCAATTTGTTGCCCTCGACGGCCGCGATCGTGCCGTAGCCGAACTTGTCGTGGAACACGCGCTCGCCGGACGTGTAGGTCGAGCGAATTTCCGACGAGGCAACGAGTTGCCCCTCGATCGTCACCGGCGCACGCCGCTGGGCTGGCGCGGTTCCGCGAGCGGCCTTGGCGCGGGAATCGCGGTCGACGCCCGACCCGCTCGACGACGCACTGGCACCACGCCGGAACAGATCCTGTGGACCTGGGTCGTCGGGAGCGCCGTCGGCTGCTTTGCGCATCGCACGCTGCCAGCCGGGTGTGTCGTAGGTCGAGCGGAAGCCTCCCGTGACCGTGCGCGCGTCATCGTCCTCGAACCGCGAGCGGCCAAACGGGTTTGACATGCCGAAGTTGCGGTATGCGCCGCCGAACGGGCTTTTGGCTTCGATGACTGCGACGTGGTCTTCTGGTAGTTCGTCGACAAACCGCGATGGGATCGCCGACTGATAAAGCCCGCGATTGCGACGGTTCTGGGCGAACGAAATGATCGCGCGCTTTTTTGCCCGCGTCAGGCCGACGTAGGCCAACCGCCGCTCCTCCTCGAGCCCTTCGAGGCCGCTCTCATCGAGCGACCGCTGGTGCGGGAAGAGGCCTTCTTCGAAGCCCGGCAAAAACACGAGGTCGAATTCCAGGCCCTTGGCGGCGTGAAGCGTCATCAACGAAACGCGTTCGCCGTCGTCGGCGGCTTCGACGTCCATCACCAGCGACACGTGTTCGAGGAAGCCCGACAGGCTCTCGAAGTCGTGCATGAAGCGCACGAGTTCTTTGAGGTTTTCCAGACGGCTCTGGGCTTGTGGCGACTTATCGGCCTGCCACATGGCCGTGTAGCCGCTCTCGTCCAGGATGAGTTCGGCGAGTTCGGTGTGGCGCATGGTTGGCATCAGTTGCCGCCAGCGCTCGAACCCTGCGATCAGGTCGGCCAGACCACGGCGGGCCTTGCCGGTCATCTCCTCCGACTGCACGAGTTCGCGCGCGGCCTGATAGAGCGGGACCTGCCGGTCGCGTTGGACATCGTGCATGCGTTTCACCGCGCCGTCACCCAGGCCGCGCTTGGGCACGTTGACGATGCGTTCGAATTTCAGGTCGTTGGCCGGGTTCACCGTGACATCGAGATAGGCGATGGCGTCTTTGATTTCCTGGCGTTCGTAGAATTTCGGACCGCCGATCACCCGGTAGGGCAGGCCGGTGGTGACCAACCGGTCTTCGATCGCCCGCATCTGGAACGAAGCGCGGACCAGGATAGCGACCTCGTCGAGGTTCTTGCCCTGGCGGCGTTCGTCTTCGATGCGGTCAGTAATGCCGCGCGCTTCCTCGTCGTCGTCCCAGACGCCGCCGACGACGACTTTTTCGCCGAGCACGTCGTCGGTAAAGAGCGTCTTGCCCAGGCGGCCGGTGTTCTTTGCGATCAGCGCAGAAGCAGCGGCCAAGATGTGCCCGGTCGAGCGGTAGTTTCGCTCCAGCCGGATGACGATCGCGCCAGGGAAATCCTTGTCGAAGCGGAGGATGTTATCGACCTCGGCGCCGCGCCAGCCATAGATCGACTGGTCGTCGTCGCCCACACAACACAGGTTGGCTGGGCTGCCGTCGGCGCGCTTTTGGGCCAGCAGGCGGAGCCAAAGGTACTGTGCGACGTTGGTGTCTTGATACTCGTCGACGAGTATGTAGCGGAAGCGGCGCTGATACTCGGCCAAGACGTCGGGATGCTCGCGAAACAGGCGGATATTTTCGACCAGCAAGTCGCCGAAGTCACAGGCGTTGAGCTCCTTCAGCCGCCGCTGATAGCTGGCGTAGAGCTTTTGACCACGCCCGCCAGCGAAAGCGTGCGATTCGCCAGCTGGCACCTGCTCTGGTG
>JAWXCP010000059.1:0-66232 GCA_034408685.1 Hyphomicrobium aestuarii
CCCCGATACCCGTAGATGGCGCCTCGAAACTGCCGCCGATTGCACTGGTGATCGAGCGGAACCCGGCCGGCGTCACCAAGTCGGACCTCCCCATCGAGGTCGATATTTCGTCTCCCCGCAACAGCCGCGTGATGATCGGGCGCGTTCCAACTGGCGTGGCGTTTACCGCCGGTCAGCAGGCGGGGCCGGGAGTGTGGCTGATGCGAATTGGCGAATTCGCCGGTGCCAATATCTTGGTTGACGGTTCCGCACCGGTCTCGTTCGAGCTGGCGGTCATGCTACTCGATACGAGCGGTACGGTCGTCAACGGTCTCGATATTTCGTTCCGTGTTGTCGAAAGCGGCACCGATCAGCAGCCGCCCTCGGAAATCCCCCAATCCGTAGCAACGACTGAGATCGGTGATTTTCAAGTCGAGGATATGCGGATCGATGACGTGCGCATGGCGCGGGAAGCCGGTGATGCCGCTCCCCCAGCGGTCGCCAGCTTCACAGCCAGCGCGACAACCCGTGTGACAGACCGCGCGGTGGCGCCGCAACCGCAGCCGCGAAGAGCTTTCGCACCGCCCGCCGCGCTTGGCGCCGAAGTCCGCGCCAATACAGTCAAGCCGTTAGCCAAGGCCCCCGATGCCCGTGACGTAAAGTCAACTAAGCCCGGCGCGGCAATAGCCACATCGCCGCGTGCTGCTTCGCCGCCGATCGTGGCTGCCAGCCAACCCTTGCCACCGCCGCCATCACCGGCACAAACGCTGCAGTCGGGCTTAAGCGCGCTGTTTCCCGACGTCAAACCGGGCGAACCAGTGACGGACTTCGGCTTTTTCCGCTAAGTCTCGGTGCAGCTCGGGACCCCGGCTCCGTCATACGAACTTCGCATGGCGCGCCGATGTTAGGTATACGATACGTCCTCGACGTTCGTACCGATGGCATTTGGGGAGCGCCGCCATGAACAGGCTCATGATCGCCGGCATTGCTGCCGTGGCACTTGCAGGCGCCGCCGTCGGCGGCTGGTTCTACGTCCAGAACCGGGCAAAATCCGAGGTCGAAACAGCTTTTGCCGGGTTACGATCGAGTGGCACGCAGGCCAGCTACCGCACGGTTGCCTTCGATCTGTTCAGTCGCACGCTCAACGTATCCGACATCGCGATATCCAATCCCAAAGGCGGCTCTGCTACGATCGGCGAGGTAACGGCCGCCGGGATCGATCTCGCCGCCAAGAATTTTTCAGCACGCACGATCTCCCTAACGGCGGCGGTGTTCAAATCGGCCGCTGGCAAAGCGGCGGGCACAACCGAGATCACGGTCAAGCTCGACGCAGCCAAGGCGACGGATGTCCGGGTCGGCACACCAGCCGCACTCGACCCCAAAGCTGGCGAATTCTCAGAGCTTGCCGCCGTATTCCAAGGCCTCGACATCGGTTCGATCACCGCCCCCAAACTCGACGTCGCGACGACCGGTGCTGGCGGACAAGCCGCGGTCGCCTATGCTGGCGTCGAATTCAAGTCGATCCGCGACGGCCGCATTGGCGCCGTGTCGTATACCTCCGCCGACTTTAAATCCGAAGGTACCGAGCCGGCGTCTGGGACGTTAGGCAGCATGGCGGCAGCCGATATCGACGTCGTGACGATGCTCGGCGCGACCAACCCTAAGCGGATCGACAAAGCCATCTACACCCAGATCCAGGGGCCGGTGACCGTCGGGCCAATACGGATCAAGTCGGCTGCGGGCAGCGACGTCACCATCGACGCCATCACCAGCGACTACATGGCGATCGGTCCGAAGTTCTCCGTCGCCAAGGTACAGGCGCTGATGAGTTCGCTGCCCCAGGGCGGGCGACAGCTTTCGCCAGCGGAAACGTCTGCACTGATGACCCAGATCGGCTCGCTCTACGAAGACATCAGCATCGGCCTAGTGGAATTGCGCGGCATGCGCGCGATCGATCCTGGCACCGGCCGCACCAAGCAAAAGGTCGACGTCGGCATCGGCCTGTTGCGGCTCAGCGGTCTGACCGGCGGTCGGCTTGACGAATATGTCTTCGAAGCCATCAAATTTTCAACGCCGGCATTGCCGACACCTGTGGAAGTCGGGCGGATTGCATTGAAAGGTTTGGCGATCGGCGAGTTGCTGCAAACGATGAGCAAACTCGGCGCCAACCCGGGGCAGCCGGCAACGCCGCAGTTGGGTTCGACCGTGCTGGGGATGGTCGAAGGCTTCGAAATGCGCGGCGTTGATATTCCCGATCCACGCACCAAGACCACGACGCGGATCAATGACCTCAAGGCGTCGTGGGGAAACCCGGTCAACGGCGTCCCGACGCAGCTCAAACTGGAAGGCGCCGTAGACCTGCCGCTAGACCCGACGCAGACGGCCCATGCTGCCCTCCTTCAACGCGGGTTCAAAGCACTGCCCGCCGTGTTCGACGCCACCGCAGTGTGGACGCAAGCCGACAAGACATTGCGTTTGCAACCGGGCAAACTTGAGCTCAAGGGCCTTGGCGCAATATCGGCTGACGTCACGCTGGCCAACGTGCCGGTCGATGAGATCGGGCTCGACGGAGCGAAATTCATGTCCGCTTTGCCGTCCTTTGAAATCGGCAAAATCGCGCTTGATATCGCCGACCTCGGCGCGATGTCGGCGAGCCCGAGCGAGCGGGCCGCCGTTGCCATGCAGTTTGCCGCCAGCCGCGAAAAGCTCGCAGCCACTGGAACCAAGGCCGACAACTTCATCGCCCTGACGCACAAAATCGAAGAATTCACCGCAACGCCAGGCAAGACCATCTCGCTGCGGTTCGCCCCCGTCGCGCCTCTGACCGTCGGCGATCTACTGGTTGCGATCAACTCGGAAGCTGCGCTCGCAACGCTGCTCGATGCCGCCACCTTCGAAGCCACGGTGAAGTAAGCAACCATTTGCGGGGCGGCGGCCGTTCAGCTGCGCGCGGTCGACATGTTGAACACCCGTGTCGGCTGCAACGTGCCTTTGGCGAGGTCGCCGATCGCCACGATCCTGCCCTTGCAGATCGCATAGGCCGGCCCGGCCATCACCGGCGCATCTCGGCCACGGATCAGCACGGCTTGCCCACGTGCCAGCGTCGCCGCATCGGCGGTGCTGACCGAGATCTCGGCAATACTCGCTAACGCCGACTCGACAGGCAGCAACAGCTCGGAGCCGGACGCTGGCGGCGGCGGCGGCGGCAATTGAGCGCCGTCGTCCGCCGTATCCGATTGAACCATAGGCCGCCGTTCGGCTTCGATCTCTTCGATAGTGACCGCGTCGTCCTCATTGAACGGCCCGACGCGCGTCCGCCGCAGCGCGATGACATGGCCGAAACAGCCCAGCGCACGGCCCATATCGCGGGCGATCGCGCGCACGTATGTGCCCTTGCCGCAGTCGGCCTCGAAAACGGTGGTTTCGGTATCGGGATGCGCGATTGCCTCGAGCCGCTCGATCACCACCGGGCGCGGGTCGAGTTCGACGGTTTCGCCATCGCGCGCGAGATCGTAGGCGCGATTGCCATCGACTTTGATGGCTGAGAACTGTGGCGGCACCTGCATGATCTCGCCCGTGAAGCGGGGCAGAAGCGCAGCGATTTCGGCGGGTGCCGGTCGACGGTCGCTGCGGTTGGCGACCGTGCCTTCCGTGTCGTCGGTCGTCGTCTCAGCCCCCCAGCGCACGGTAAAGCGATATGATTTCTCGCCTTCGACGGCGAACGACACCGTCTTGGTCGCCTCGCCGAGCGCGATCGGCAAAATCCCCGTGGCCAAAGGGTCGAGCGTACCAGCATGGCCAGCCTTTTGCGCATCGAACAGCCGCTTGACCACCGCAACAGCGGTCGTCGACGTCATTTCAAGCGGCTTATCGAGGATCAGCCAGCCATGAACCGGCGAGCCCTTCTTGCGTCGTGCCATAGGATGCTTTCGGGTGTCGGTTGCTTTTAGGTGTCGCCCGGTGGCAGCGGCTTGCCGGTATCGAGCAGTTTCGCGATGCGGCTCGCCTCCTCGAACGTCTCGTCGCGGCGAAAGCGAACGTCGGGCGCAAACTTGAGATTGACGCTCTTGGCCAGTGCGCCACGAATAAAGCGCTTATGGGTTTCGAGTGCCGCGATGACATCGTCGACCTTGTCACCGCCAAGCGGCATCACGTAGACCGTCGCGAGTTTCAGGTCCGGCGACATCCGCACCTCGGGAATGGTGATAACGGCGCCCGACAGCGTGTCGTCGTGGATATCGCCGCGCGACAGCAATGCCGACAATTCGTGCCGGATGACTTCTGCGACGCGCAACATGCGTTGCGATGGAGCGCCAGCGGCGGCGCCAGTTTTCGATTTCGATCGGCTCATACGTCCTCTCTGCCGGGGATCGGACCCAGAAGGGCAAGCCGCGCGGTGTAGGGCGGACCGGCGCCGAGATCAAGCAAGGAACTGCGACGAGCGCGCATCGATCGTATGCCGGTCGATATGCGCCGCGATGAACCGGGCAGCTTCGCGATGGCCGTTGATCTCCCAGCTATGATGAACGCCATCGACGACGTGAAGCGTGGAGGCCGGAATCAGGCTCTGGATCTCATGGGCCGTCGCAAGTGGAAACAAAAGGTCGCGTCCGCCCCACAGGATCAGCGTCGGCGCCTTGATCGCAGCGAACGTGGTGGACAGGTCCTCGTTCAGTGGAATGTTGGCTGCCCTGATCATGGCGCCTCGACCGGCGACGAGGTTCCAGATGAACGATCGGGTCATAGCGAGGCCGGGGCCGGTCACACCCTCTCGCGCGGTCTCCGCCACGAGTTCTCGGGTCCGCGCCCAAGCTGGCCATTTCGATGCAAACCGCGGCAAACCCGACGCATCGATCAGAACGAGTGACTGGATCGCAGCGGGCCGGCCAGCGGACATCGCTGCGGCGATCCCCCCGCCAGTCGACTGCCCGGCGAGATGGACCCGCTCGATCCCCAACCGGTCGGCGACCGCAAGCACCACCGCTGCGAGATCGTGATGTGACCGATAAGCTCGCTCCGGACGGTTCCAGCACAATCCCGGGATAAACGGCGCAACGATGCGGTAACGCAGGGAAAGCGCCGTTAGGAGGTGCCGGTACGCCGGCGGCGCGAGCCCCCAGCCATGCAAAAACATGAGAACGGGCAGCTTGTCAGGCCCAGCGTCCCATACCGGCATCGGCTGTCCGTCGATGTCGAGCGTCTTCGCAGCCGCGATCATCCACTTCCTTGCCTGCGAGCATAGACATAGGCGAGCGTTGCCCAGAGCGTTCCGGCGAAAAACTGCGCGACGAAGATGCCGCCGGCCGCCCGTGCCGCGTCTGGAAAATAAGGGATCTGTACCCGCGCGGCCAACCACACCAATGCCATGCCGGCGAGCCCCGCGGCGAACCCAGCGATCGGCAGCTTTTGGGCCTGATCGCACCGCATGCCGAGCCAGAGACCAAGCAGGATCACGGCCGGATTGAGCAACGCGATTGCCGACAGAACGGCAAAACTGACGTCGGGTTGGAAATCTGGTTTCATCGCTTCGGCTCGCTGCCAGGACCGGCTGGCGTGTCGACGCCGCCCGCGTCCCCGCGCAACGATTCCGCGTCCCCGTGAGCTAAACCCTCGTCTTCGATCGCCTTACGCAGCTTCTCCTCCTCGTACTGGACAAACCAGCCGATCATGTTGCGCCACTGCGCGCCGACCATATCGACCATCTCCGGCGGCAGGCCCTTGTTCGCCGCAATTCCTCGCACGCGGTCGATCACCTGCTGAATGCGCCATGGCACGTAGGCGCCCTCGCGGCCGTCCGCCCGTTTCAGTTGCCACGCTCTGTCAACGTAGCCGAACCGTTGCGCGATCAGTGCAACGAGGGCCTCATCCAGCTCATCGATCGAGGCGCGCACCTCGGCCATATCGGTGCATTCGGCCGGTGGTTTGCGCGCCATATTGGTGCCTCGAGTGAACGATCGGATTAAGGAGAAATCGCACCCCGTCGCCTTACGCCGGTGGCGCAAGGGTGGCAACAGTGGCCACGCGATCAATGCTGGCGATCAATCCGGCAGCATCAACGGAGTGCCGCCTGCGGCACGGTTGTCGCGGCAATTCCGTTTTTGCCGATCGCGCGATCGACGGGGCCGGGCTTGGTGCAGGCTAGCGGGATGGTCGCAGCCTTGCCCGATTGCCGCAGCGTCCGCCACGTTTCGCAGACGCCAGCATGCTCGGCCGAGGAAACCGGTGGCTCGCCAGTTTCCATGTGCCGGGTGATCAGTGCTGCATAAAGGTGAGGCCGCTGCCGCTCGAACCGGGCGATCTCGTCGAGCGGCCAATCGCTGACCTCGACCTCGGTTTTGATCGGCCGCCCGAACGAGCTTTCGCCATGGCCCTGCGCGTGGAAATGCAGATAGCCGACATTAACGACCTCGCCGCGCCCCACCGTGAACCGGGCGTAACTGGTCCGGAACAAACTGCTTCCAGCGCCAGTGTCGTTGGTCACGACGCGGCCGCCCTTGTCGTTGGTGCACGAGTAGCCGATGACGTGGTATTCGCCAGCGTCGAGTTCGACTTCGGCAACCGGGGCGCTCGCGATCGAGCGAACATTGACGACGCCGATGACCTTGGCCCGGCGGAAGGCTTCCCCAAACGGCACGCCGATGAGAACACCGACGTTGACGCATTTATAGTTGGCAGCTCCGACCCGCATCAATGCAATGCCGCGGTTTTCTTGCTTCAATCGCCTCAGCGAAAAATCTTCGTCGTCGATCCGCGTGGTTTTCGCGCAACCTGCCGCCGCCAGGGCTAGCGCAACGGCCAAGGTCACGGCGCCCGCACGGACAACGCACCAATCCACACCTGCCACGCGTTTACGCCCCGTACCCCAACTCACGTCTTGCCCCACCCGAAGCTAGCCGACCGGCGCACCCTCGATGTCGAGCCGCTGCGCACGTGTTCAGTTTGCGCGAGACATTAATCCGCGCAAGGCAAATGACTGGAGGTGAAGTAAAAGTTGATCGCGCTTGTGTACTTTAAATTGCAACGATCACCACTTGGAACAACCCCGGCGCGAAAACGAGCGTTCAATTCAAAATCGTCGGACAATGCTCCAGTTCGGCGCGCACCCGGCGCCGCAGCTCGGGCACCAACTCGGCCTCGAACCATGGGTTGCGTTTGAGCCAACCTGAGTTGCGCCATGACGGATGCGGCAACGGCAGCACGACGGCCGAGTCGAGCACACCATCACGAGCTGGTCGCGCCGCGATCTCCTGCCATCGCGAGACGGTCTCGCGGACCGGGCGGCGGGCACAATCCGGCAGATGCCAGGCCATGGCATAGCCGCCGATCGGCAGGATCAGCCCAAGCGACGGCAGCTCGGCCATGAGCCGGTCCCGCCACAACCGGGCACATTCTGCCCGGGGCGGCAGGTCTGACCCCGCTGCATCGAGGCCCGGAAAACACAAGCCCATCGGCAGAATAGCTATCCGGCTGTCGTCATAAAACTCGTCTGCGCTGACGCCCATCCAGTCGCGCAGGCGATTGCCGGACGGGTCCGAAAACGGGACCCCGCTGGCGTGGACCCGCGTGCCCGGTGCTTGCCCGGCGACGAGAATGCGGGCCGTCGCACTTATGCGCAAGACCGGTCGCGGCTCGTGTGGAAGTGGTCGCCCGATCGGCGCCTCGACACAGCGCCGACAAGCGCGGACCTCGCTCAACAGCTCAGACAGTGATACCGTCACGGGAGGGTCAAAGCCTTCGCTTACGCCGTCGCGCTTGGACGCGCGGTCACGTCCTTGTACCAGCGCTCGACGTGAATGAGTTCGGGCGGGCGGGCAATGCGGGCCGGGCGCATGAAGTCGACGATCACCAGCGCGGTGATGTCAGCGACGGAATAGTCGTCGCCAGCCAGATATCGCGTTGTCGCGAGTTGCTGATCGAGAAGTTCGAGAGCTGCCAGCGCCTTGCCCTTATTGGCCTCGCCCCAAGCCGGGATCTGCGGCGCTTCGAGCGCGACCATCGAGGGATGGAGATGGCGAAATGCGGCCTGAACGAAGAGATACAGTCCGAACTCGACCCGCCGGTGTTGCATCTCGACCCGCGCCTTGCCCAGCGCGCCCCGACCAAACAGTGCGGGTTCCGGCCGCAACTCCTCCAGATACCGGCAGATGGCGATCGTCTCGGCGATCACCGTGCCGTCGTCGAGCACCAGGATCGGCACCCGCTGATACGGGTTGAGCTTGGTGAACTCCGGGCTGCGCAAGCTGTCGAGTTCACGGTGCTCGCGCTCGAGCTCAAGACCTTTTTCAGCCAGAAAGATGCGCACCCGGCGCGCATTGGGAGCGGTCCGCGTCTCGATGATTTTCATGGCCCTACCCCAGTTGATCGCTGCACGGCTCGCAAAAATCCAAAACTGACTGTATGCAGACAAACGCGCGCGCCATGACGGGCGCAGGGTTCATTCGCCGCTGCAGTCCAACAGATCGATTTGTCGTAATTTAGAATGTCACAGCACTCTACGCATCACATCGCGACGTTCTACCGGTTCGTCGACATCGATGACGAGCCGGAATTGCAAGCGCGGTTGCGCAATGTCTGCGCCCACCTTGGCGTCACCGGGACGATCCTGATCGCGCCCGAGGGCATCAACGCGACGGTTGCTGGTAGCGAACGGGCGCTGTCCGCACTCCTCGCCGAATTGGCCGCCGACCGCAGATTCGCTGGCGTCAACGTCAAGTGGTCGACGGCAAACGCCCCGCCCTTCACCCGGCTCAAGGTCAGATTGCGGCGCGAAATCGTCACCTTCGGCGCGCCTGAGGCCAACCCAGCCCAGCGGACCGGGAACCGCATTCCGCCCGAACATTGGGATGCCCTGATCGCCGAGCCGGGCGTCGTTCTGATCGACACGCGCAACGCCTACGAGGTCGCGGTCGGTACATTCCCCGGCGCGATCGACCCGGCCACCGCGAGCTTCGGAGCGTTCAAGGACTTTGTCGCAACCAACCTCGATCCGTCACGAGACACCAAGATCGCAATGTTCTGCACCGGTGGCATCCGCTGCGAGAAGGCCTCGGCGTACCTGCTGGCCAAAGGGTTTGCTAACGTCAGCCAGCTTGAAGGCGGCATCCTGAGATACCTGGAAATGATACCGGCCGAACGAAGCTCCTGGCTCGGCGAATGTTATGTCTTCGACCGCCGGGTCGCCGTTCGAAGTGGCCTTACCGAAGGCAGTTACCGAATGTGCTGGGACTGTGGGTCTGCATATTTGGACGGTGCGGTCTGCGATTGCACCCAATGACGGCTTAGTTCAGCTCCAGCCCGTCCCGCTCAGGCCCGCCTTCAGTCGGGCACACATGTCGGGCCACACATGCACGTCGGCAAGAGTGCTTCCGGAAAAGTGGGAACCGGTTTTTCGAAAAGAAGCACGACAAACCAATAAGTTAGAGTCCTTCCGCGATTCCATTTTAAGCGGAAGGCCTCTAACGATCACTCGACGCCATCGCGTGCGGTCAATTGGCGGCCAGCGTCGAGCGGCAAAGCGCGCATCTTGATGATCGCCAGAGCCGCAATCAGCGATACGGCAACCAACGCCACGCCGAAATCCGTCACGGCCGGCTGAGGGCGGCCCGCCGCATGCTGGGAAATCTCGAGAACCAACGCGCCGAGCGCAACGCCAAGGCTCAACGACACCTGCTGCACCACGCTGGAAATGGCCGATGCTGGCCCTGTGTCGCGGCCCTCGATGTCGGCAAAGCACAGCGCGTGCATGCTGGTAAATTGCAGCGAGCGGGTCATCCCGCCAATGAATATCATCGCCGAGATCACCGCCAGCGGTGTCGCGGGGCCGATCAGCGCGAGTGCGGCAACGCTGGCGACGCCAAGCAGCGTGTTCCAAATCAACACGTTGCGGAAGCCGAATTGGTCAAGAATAGCCCTGCCGGCAAACTTCATCAGCAGCGCGCCAGCCGCCCCCCAGAACGTCACGAGGCCAGACGTCAGCGCATCGTAGCCAAGGCCGATCTGCAGCATCAGCGGCAGCAGAAACGAGGCCGCACCGATCGCGATGCGGAATAGCGCGCCGCCCGAAATACCGGCATCGAACGTTGGCAAGGCGAACAGGCGCAGATCGAGCAACGGCCGCACCGTCGCCCGCGCATGACGGACGTAAGCCACGCCAGCGACAGCTCCGACACACAAACACAGCCCCGCCGCCCACAACGGCACGGACGGGCGGCCGAGAACGCTCGCCCCGGCAATCAGCCCGGTCAGGGCAAGGGCTGACAGGATAAAGCCGCGCCAATCGAGAGGCGCCCGCTCGGGGCGGGTATCGTCGAAATAGATCGTGGCAAGCACCATTCCGGCAAGACCGATCGGAATGTTGACCAGGAAGATCCACCGCCAGTCGGCGTAGGTGACGATAACGCCGCCGAGGAGCGGGCCGAGGATCGGTCCAAACAGCGCCGGGATCGTCAGCGTTGCAAGTGCGTCGACGAGTTGGGACTTCGGCACCGATCGGACAATCACCATTCGCCCGACCGGCGTCATCATTGCCCCGCCGATCCCTTGGATGAAGCGCCAGAACACGAAGGCCTCGAGCGACGCCGCGAACGCACACCCCACCGACGCGATCAAATAAACCGCGAGCGCGGCGCGAAACGTCGAACGCGCGCCGAAACGGTCGGCGACAAATCCGCTGATGGGGATAAAAATCGCGAGGCCGACGAGATAAGACGTGATCGCAAGTTTCAGCGAAATGGGATCGACGCCGAGATCCCGTGCGATCGTCGGTAACGCCGTGGCGAGAATGGTCGCATCCATCCCCTCCATAAACAGTGCGCTGGCCACGACGATCGGGATGATGCGGATTTGCATGAGCGGCGTATCGAGTGGCGCCCGACTGCCGTCAAGCTAGCCTTCGGTGTGCCAGTGTTCGGTGTGCCAGTGTTCGGCGGGCCAGCCTTCGGTGGGCCACCCTTCGGTAGGCCACCCTTCGGTAGGCCTGTGTTTGAGCTGCGATTTCATGCCGATGGCCGAACTCGCGCCAGTTTACCTGGCGAGCGGCTTGGAAACAGTTTGTGCAATTCCGTTTCTCGGTTGGCGACTCGCAACAAACCACGTAGTTGTCGGTGCGACTTGCACACGCCCGACGCGGTTCAGCGCGTCCGCCCGTGACCCGATAGGAGACGCCGATGGCTTTACGCTTCCAAAAACGGATCCGCATCCTTCCCGGATTGTGGCTCAATCTATCGAAAACCGGGATCAGTTTCAGTCTCGGTGGCAATGGCGCGACGATGAACGTTGGAACGCGATCGAGAACGTTCACGGTTGGCATTCCGGGCACAGGCCTCAGCTATCGCGTAACGCTGACGGGAGCCATATTGTTCACAATTTTGGCAGTTGTCGCCGTGCTGCTGCTGGCTTATTTCCTGGCTCCAGATCTGATCAAACCGTTCCTGCACGCATGGCAGCCAAAGATTTTTTGAAGCTTCAGCCGTCGATAGCCATGTGCGCGATGTCAATCCAAGCATAAAAAAGCCGCCCAGGCGACAACCTGGGCGGCTTGATTGTTATATGGCCACCGCCGCGATTAGCTCGCCAGCGTCTCGACGTGCTCCCAGTTCACTAGATTGTCGAACCACGCCTCGAGATACTTGGGCCGGGCATTCCGGTAATCGATATAGTAGCTGTGCTCCCAAACGTCACAGCCGAGGATCGGTTTTGCGCCGTGCATCAACGGATTTTCACCGTTCGGCGTCTTCATCACTTCGAGTTTTCCGTCGCGGATCGCAAGCCAGCACCAACCCGAACCGAATTGCGTCAACCCGGCGTTGATGAAATCGGCTCGAACTTTGTCGAAACCGCCGACATCGTCCATCATCTTCTGGACCGAGCCGGGAACTTTCTTGCCACCGCCGCCGCTTTTCATCCAGCTCCAGAAGTGGATATGGTTGTAGTGCTGCCCGACGTTATTCACGAGCCCGGCATTTTTCGTCTCGTAGGCCACGCGGCAGATTTCCTCGATGCTCTTGTCTTCGAGCCCAGACCCCACGATCAATTTGTTGCCATTGTCGACATAGGCAAGGTGATGCTTGTCGTGATGGAACTGTAGCGTCTCGACCGACATATAGGGTGCCAGCGCGTCATAGGCGTACGGCAAATCTGGCAGTTTGAACGACATTGGATCAAGCTTTCTCAAAGGTCGGCGGCACCAGAGCGAGGGAACAGCGCCGCGAGATGTTGGCGCGAGCCATACGCGCAGTCCCTGATGTAACCCTTGAATTGTGACATAGGCAGGCGTGTCACATCGGGGTTCGAACCAGGACGGAGACTTGGCAAGCGGCGCGGCGGATCCTCGCGAGCGCCAGGACCCTGCGCGGGCTCACCATACAACCCCAGGCATCAGCTTGCAAATCGGCATCAGCTTGCAAATCGGCATCCGCATCGCAGCCCAAACACGAAAAACAACGCCGCTGAGAATTGCCAGAAATGACCGTTTCGATAGCGGTTTGATACGAGGCGCCGACGCGGCGAAAGGATCGCATCCGCCCACTGCACTCGCTTCAAAACGGTACAATGCGTTCCACCAACGTTCCAACTCGATTGGCTATCAGCAGCCCCAAAACAATCGATCAGCCATAAAAACGACGGTTTTAAATCACTACGGTCATTTTTTGACTTGAATTCGGCAGCGCATTGCGGCATGCAATTGTACGCATCACCAAATCAGCGTTCGGTAGGCTTTGATTAACGCAGCTACCGTATCGCTTCAGCTGGGTGTCCAGCATTCGAACAAAGGCTGCACGGCAACTCCATGACCATGCCAACAAGATCCGCATCAAAATTGAAACCTAACGGAGAGGATAATAACGTGGCCGCTATCAACGTCGACAAAATGTCACTCAAAGACCTGGTTGAGCTCAATCAGCGCGTTCAAAAGGCCGTCCTTATCGCGAAAGAGCGCGAGCGCACCGAACTGAAGCAAAAGATCGCCCAGATGGCGGAAAATTCGGGCTTCTCGGTCGGCGAATTGTTCGGCGCCACGCGCGTCGCAGGTCGTGGTGGCAAGAGCTCCGGCGTTGCCAAATACCGCAATCCAGACAACCCCTCAGAAACGTGGACGGGCCGCGGCCGCAAACCGAATTGGCTCGTTGCTCGCCTTGCAAAGGGCGCCAACGTCGACGACTTCGAGATCTAAGACAATTTCATCTCGATAGTCATTCCAAGTCGAGAACGCCAAACTGATCCAGCCCGCCATCCCCGATGGCGGGCTTTTTCGCGCCATTATGGCGTGGGTCATCTGCGACAGTTGCGCGCAAGATGTTCGGCTTGCTCCAACAAATCCATGCGACTGAGCGAAAAATCGCTGTGGATAAATGAAGCTTCCAATGCGCTTAGGATCTCACCGACCATTCGGCCTGCGGGAACGCCAAGTGTAACGATGTCGCCGCCCGACACTGGAAACACCGGTATCGGCCAATCGACTGCCAATGCGGCAAGCTGGCGCCACCGCAGTGCTGCAAGATGGTCTGCCGATTGCTCACCCGGCAGCGCTGCAGTGTGCGCCGCCGATTGCGCCAACGTCATGATAACAGCGTCGCGATAAGCATCCGCGCCAAGACGATAGCAAAGCGCCCGTGCTGATGTTTCGTCGAGCGCTGGCGAAATGCCGTGACGGCCCGCATCGGCACAGAGGGCCAACCGAGCCAAATCGCGAGACGACGGTTTTAGCCGAGCCCCGAGCACCGCAACGTCTGCGGGCTTGCTAATAAAAAGCGCAGCCAATCGCAAAATAGGATCGGCGCGCAACGATAAGACGGCTTCAATTTCGACGACGCGTTCAAAAACGTCGGGTCGACTGTCGATACCGGTCGCCGCGGCCATCACACCCGAATGAGCCATGGCCCAGACAACGGGGACAGCATGAGCGGCGACCATCAGCTTGGCAAACTCAGACGCAATCCGCTCGCCCGATATCCGAGCAAGCCCCCCGCGTTCCGCCGAAGCGGCAATAAGACCGGGTTCATCCAGCGCGCCGCCTGCGCTCAATGCCGCCGAAAACCGGAAGAAGCGCAGAATGCGCAGAAAGTCCTCGCGAATGCGCGCCGTCGCATCGCCAATGAAGCGGATCTGCACGGGGTCGAGATCGGCGATGCCGCCGAGCGGATCGAAAATTGTGCCGTCGGCGTCGCAATAGATTGCGTTGACAGTGAAATCGCGCCGCGCTGCGTCTGCAGCCCAATCGTCGGTGAACGCGACTTCGGCATGGCGCCCGTCGGTTGCAACGTCGCGCCGCAGCGTCGTCACCTCGACGGGGACACCGCCGGAAAACACCGTGACGGTGCCATGTGACAGGCCGGTCGGGACCGTTTTCAGACCGGCGCGAGCAGCAAGCGCAAGGACCTCGCTCGGCGTGGCGTCTGTGGCCAAATCGATATCTGTAATAGGAATGCACAGCAGCGCGTTACGAACCGTACCGCCAACCGCGCGCGCGGTATGTCCATCCGCGCTAAGAGCCTGGAAGACCGCCTGCGTCGCGGGCGCATCGAGCCAACTGGTGTCGAGACCGCGCGCAGAGAGGGTAACGCGTTCTCCAGGGCTGCGCGTGGCGCGGCCGGACGGGTTCATTGCATGCGGCCAGGAACAACGACCCCATCCTTGACCACGGCCGGCTGGTAGGCCTGTCCAGGCTTTCCTTCTCCAGCCATGGTTCCAAACATCACCATAACGGTGAAGACCAGAGCTGCGCCCAATACACCAAGCAACAGTGTCGGCGCGCGAGCAGCTACCATCCCCACCGTTACCCCGTCGGCGCGCGATGACAGCGCAAACGTGAAGTAGACGATTGACGGCAACAAAAACAGCAGGAAGACTTCGATGACGACGCGGATCATGGCGTGGAAAGTTTCTCAGATAAGTTCTTCAGCATTCCAGCGGTCGCGCCCCAAATGGAGTGCGGCTGCCATGCGATCGAATAGGTCAAGCGTGGTTTACCTTCCCAGAGTCCGCTTATCAATTTGTGATTGGTTGGGTCCATCACTTGCGCAAGCGGAACCTCGAAGACTTCAGCAACTTCGCTTGCCCGCAATAGCGGAACAAAACCAGGGTCGACGAGCGCCACAACCGGCGTAATAGCAAAACCCGTCACTGTTATATACGGATCGAGCAGGCCCAGCGGATCGACCATCCCCGGCGACAGCCCGACCTCCTCGCCAGCCTCGCGAATGGCCGCTGCAATCGGGCTTTCATCGTCCGCCTCGATCCGTCCGCCGGGAAAGGCAACTTGTCCCGCATGCGTCTTGAGGGCAGCAGCGCGTACGGTCAACAGCACGGTCAACGGTGCGCGCGCGACGATCGCGACCAGCACGGCGGCCGGAACCAGGGGCACCAGCCGGGAAACATCCCGGGTAAAATCGGGATTAAGATCCCGGGTAAAATCGGGATTAAGATCCCGGGTAAAATCGGGATTAAGATCCCGGGTAAAATCGGGATTGAGATCAAAATCACCCCGCGCCACGATCTGCGACGAAACACGATCGAGGCCCGCGAGGCGCGGCCGGGCGTGAGCTGCAAAGTCAGCCGCGGTTCCAAACTCGAACCGCGCAGCTTCAGCTATGGTGACCTCGGCCATTTTTGTCATAGTTACCAGCTACGAATGTTACCAGCTAGGAATGCGCCGCCGCCGTTTTGCTGGGCCAGGGCGTGTCAGAACGTGAGAGGTACAGTGAAGGTCCATCTCCGCAGCGCGAACCGAGCCGTTCGCATCGTAAGGTCGAGCCTCACGCTTATGCTCGCCGCATGGATTGCGCCAGTAGCACTTGTCGGCGTCCCGATAGCAACCGCGCTCATCGCATGGCCATCTCCGGCCAGAGCAAGTACCGCTGATGACTTCCAGAAACAGCTGTCGGGCGTATCAGTGCAACAGTTTCAGGCATGGCGCGTGTCGCGCCGCGTTCATGACGCGCGCCTCGACGCGTACTGGGCCGATGTCGAAGCCAAGCGGGCCGAGCGTCGGCAGAAAAAGGCCGCCAAACAACCATTGACCACAGCCGATTACGTTATGTCGCTGCCCCCGTCCTACGACGGACCGCAACTCCCTCCCGACCTGCTCAACCGCTGGCAAAAGTTCGTCGCCGCAGAGGAAGCCAAGTTGCCCCCACTGCCGGTCAAGGACATTCCAGGCCTGGACGTCTATCTGGCAACCGCCAAGTCGGTCTACGGTTTCACGCCAGAGCGTATTTCGGAGCGGTCCTTCAAAGTCCGCTACGCCGAGGAGGCCGTTGCGCTCGGACTGACGAAATCGCAGGTGACACGTATTTATGCGCTGGAAACTGGCGGTATTGGAACTGCCGATATGCAGGCTGGCATCAATCCCATTTCGGGCAAAGGTAAGCCGATTTCATCTGCGCTCGGGTATGCGCAATTGCTTGACGCAAACTCGGTCAACGAAGTCGCCAAGCACGGCGACCATTTCCTGCAACGCTTGGACCGCCTCGCACGAATGCCCGACCAGCCGCGCGAACGGGTCGCGCAACTCCGCGCGAAAGCAGCGGTGCTGACCCGCATGATCGCCAACGCGCGATCGGTGCCATATTCGTGGGCGCGTCACCGGGAATATGCCCGCACGCCCGACGGCCAGGGGATCCACGTCCTGAACCTAGACGGCGACATCGGTCCGATGTTGCAGGCGATGAAGCTCCACGGGCTCAAAGTCGAAGCCGAGAAGGCTGGCAAGCCGAAGCTGACCGGCGGCGAGATGGAACTCATGAACCTGTCGGGGCCAGGCACCGGTCTCGAAATCCTGCTCAATCCCGCTGCTGCCGCCGCGCCGACGACGAACTTTTTTACAAGGCGCGCCTACGGCGTGAACAAGATGGTCATCGGCCTGACCGGCGCTGGCCTCCTGACCGAACTCGACCGGCGGATGGACCTCGCGATGACCAAACCCGGAGTGAAGGAATTCGAGGACGCCTTCGACGCTGTAAAGACAACCGCGCTGCCATGGCAGTGACGCGGACTGAGGTCTTGGATGGAAGCTGAAACCTCGCATAAAAAAGCCGCCCCAAGTGTTCTCGGGGCGGCTCGACATTTAACTTTTAAGCGACCAATCAGGCCTTCGCTTCGGCTTCAGCCCCGGCATCGGCTTCTGGCTCTGGCTCAGCTGTGAGCAGCGCGCGGGCTTGACCGATCCAATCGTCCTTCTCGATACGGCCGCTCATGTTGAGCACGTCCTCGATATTGGCGACATCTTCGCCCGACAGGTTGGCAACCTGTTCGATCTTGATCAGGTTCATTTGCTTCAAACGAATGGCGAGTTCGGGCGAGATCGACTTGATCTGCGTCAGATCTTCGGCTTCACCTTTGGGCTTCTTGAAGCCCTTCCAGGCGGCGTTGAGCTTGCGCGCGCGAACATCCGTACGCTCGACGATACGGGCAGCCTTGCCGCGCAATTTTCGCAGATAGTAAAGTTTGGCGCGGCGGACTTTGCCGCGTCGGACCACTTCAATCTCAGCGACATATGGCGAATAAACTGGGAAGACGCGCTCGACGCCTTCGCCGTACGAAATCTTGCGGACCGTAAAGCTCTCGTTGATGCCGCCACCCGAACGCGCAATGCACACGCCCTCATAGGCCTGTAAGCGGGTGGTGCGATCTTTACCTTCGCCTTCGATGACCTTGACCATGACTTTCAAGGTATCGCCGGGCTGAAATTCGGGGACGCCGCGCTTTTCCAGCACGGCATTCATCTGCTCGCGCTCGATTTGTTGGATAATGTTCACGTCGCAGTCCTGTTGTTGTTTACGCCACCGGGTTGCAGCAATTGCCGCACCCAATTGGTCGGATTGTGAAACAGCAGAGGAGCGCGGCCGGTGGATGTTTGCCACCACGCTTCGCTCTTGCACCCAAATCGGGATCGTGCACCCAAATCGGGATCGCGCACCCAAATCGGGATCGCGCCGCCTCGGTCAGCGGCACGAGTGCTCCGCATAATCCAGAAACCACGGCCTGTCGAGACCTCCGCAAACCTCCGCCGAGATCCCGGACGACGCGACAATCTCGACCCAAGTTGAAAGGCTAGTGTAAAGGCTTGTGTAAAGGCTTGTGTAAAGGCTTTCGCGCCATCGCGTGCAAACCCATCGTCGCGTGACCGTGACCTTGTTCGGCGCTCCAGGCGGCGATCTGAACGGTGCGACAAGTCCAGGTGGGACGGGTGTTACAAAACTGTGTTAGGACCGGCAGAAATCAATCTTATTGCGGCGCAATACGTCTGCCGCACGGCCGATCACAGCCCTCTCTGGACCCGTCATGAACCTTCGCAACATCGCCATTATTGCCCACGTTGACCACGGTAAAACCACCCTCGTCGACGAGTTGCTGAAGCAGTCGGGCTCGTTCCGGGAAAACCAGAAAGTCGCCGAGCGGGCGATGGACAGCAACGATCTTGAGCGCGAACGCGGCATCACGATTTTGGCCAAGTGCACGTCGGTCGTGTGGAAAGACACCCGCATCAACATCATCGACACGCCAGGTCACGCCGATTTCGGCGGCGAGGTCGAGCGCATCTTGAACATGGTCGATGGCGTCGTTGTGCTCGTCGACGCATCCGAAGGTCCGCTGCCGCAAACCAAGTTCGTGCTGTCGAAGGCCCTGAAGCGTGGCCTCCGCCCGATCGTCGTCATCAACAAGATCGACCGTCCCGACGAGCGCCATCTCGACGTTTTGAACGAAATCTTCGACCTGATCGCTAACCTCGACGCCACCGATGAGCAGCTCGACTTCCCAATTCTGTATGGCTCGGGCCGCAACGGCTGGATGGCTCTGTCACCCGAGGGGCCGAAGGAAAGCCTCGCGCCGATGTTCGATCTGGTGCTAGCCCACGTGCCGCCGCCGACCGTCCATGAGGGCCCGCTTCGCATCCTCGCGACCACGCTCGAAGCCGACGCATTCTTAGGCCGCATTCTGACCGGCCGCATCACCTCTGGCACCATCAAGCCGAACATGCCGGTAAAAGCGATCCGCCACGACGGCGGCCTCGTTGAAAACTTTCGCGTGTCGAAAGTCCTCGCTTTCCGCGGCCTTGACCGCGTGCCCGTCGAAGAAGCCAGCGCTGGCGAGATCGTCGCCATCGCCGGCATGAGCGAAGCGACCGTCGCCGATACGATTTGCGATCTCTCGATAGAAATACCTCTGCCAGCCCAGCCGATTGATCCGCCGACGCTGTCGATGATGTTCCGCATCAACGACGGCCCGTTCGCTGGCCAAGAGGGTGACAAAGTCCAGAGCCGCGTCATCCGCGACCGCCTGCTGCGCGAATCCGAGCGCAACATTGCCATCAAGGTCGATGAGAGCGACGACAAGGATGCGTTCATGGTTTCAGGGCGCGGCGAACTTCAGCTCGCGATCCTGATCGAGAACATGCGCCGCGAAGGCTTTGAGCTTTCGGTGTCGCGTCCTCGCGTCGTCATGCAGGCCGATCCGGAGACGGGCGAAAAGCTCGAACCGATCGAGGAAACCATCATCGACGTCGATGACGGCCACACCGGCGTCGTCGTCCAGAAGTTGTCCGAGCGCAAAGGCGAATTGCGCGAGATGCGCCCCTCTGGCGGCGGCCGCACCCGCATGGTGTTCCTGGTCCCAACGCGCGGCCTGCTCGGCTACCAGAGCGAACTGCTGTCCGACACGCGCGGCACAGCCGTAATGAACCGCATCTTCCACGCTTATTCGCCATGGAAGGGCGAAATTCAGGGCCGCCGCACGGGCGTGCTGATCTCCAACGGCACCGGCGACGCGACCGCTTACTCGATCTTCAAGTTGCAGGATCGAGGTCCGTTCATGATCGGCGCCCAGGAGCGCGTCTACGAGGGCATGATCGTCGGCGAGCATACCCGCGACAACGACCTCGTCATCAACGTCGTCGAAGGCAAGAAGCTGACCAACGTGCGCGCATCCGGCAAAGACGAAGCGCTGACGCTCGTCACGCCGCTCAAGATGACGTTGGAAAAAGCGATGAGCTACATCACCGACGACGAGCTCGTCGAGATCACGCCGGAGAACATCCGCCTCCGCAAGCGTTACCTAGATCCGCACGAGCGCAAGAAGAACGAGCGCAAGCGCGAGTCCGACACGGCCGCTTAAAGCGGAACTGCCGTAGACGCGACGACCAAGTACGCGACAACCAAGGACGCGACAACCCAGGACGCGACAACCAAGTCATCCCGATTGTTTGGTCATCGCGTCGATCATCACCCGGCGGCACGCGGAGAATGCGCACCGCCGGTAACCCGATGGCAGCAACTCAGCTATCGTTGGCAGCCTTCGCCGGCCTTGATGGACGTCGCAAGAAGGCTGGAACGTTGTCGGCAAACCCGTTGTCATCCCTGGAGCCATCATGGGCTCCCTGAGGCTGTGGCGGGGCGTGAGGCCGCCGCGTCGCATCGTTGCGAGGCACCGGAGCGGCATGGCTACGGTCGCGCGTTGCGTCGCGTGGGGCCGGGCGGTTCGCGGGCACAGCCTGGGTTGGCTTCAAAGCCGGATCAGACTGCGACCGGTCCGAACGCGCGCGATCAGATTTTGCCCGATCAGATTGCCCCCGATCAGGCCGTGCAGGACGTGGCGAACGCTCCGCCTGCGCCGCGGCTGGAACTGGGGTTGCCACACGCTCAGGCATCGGGGCGCTCGCGCCGTCAATCAAAGCAAGGTCGGGACCGGCCGCAGGACGATCCCCACCCCGGTTCAACTCAACCCGCGAACGGTCACGTCCCGCATTTCGATCAGAATTCCGGCCTGACCTGTTTTCACCGGATCGGCTTTCAACCGATCGCGGTTGACCCGAACGACCCTGACGATTGCGATCACCACGCCCACCACGCGACGGACGGCTGGCACCATCGTCAGCCCCCGTGTCGCGGTCCATCGGCTGGCGGGGAGGACGACCGGGACGCTGCCCGGCTGCCGTATCCGAATGAACCGCCACCGCAACGGCATCATCGGCGGGTTGAGCCATCTCGACACGCGGCGCGCGTTCAGGCCGGGCGGACCCGGCAGGCGATCGCTCGGCTCGTGCTGCGGACGGTTGTCCGCGCGGCCTCTCACGGTCACCACCCGACGCACTCGAACGCTCACCGCGCCCGGCAGCCGGGGCACCGCGACCCGACGGCGAACCGCCCCGGCTGGCAGCCGGCGAACCACCCCGGCTGGAAGCCGATGCGCCTCCACGGCTGGCAGCCGATGCGCCTCCACGGCCTCGCTTACGCTTGCCCGCGTCCGCATAGTCTTCCTCGGTCGGCGCAGCGCCGAGCCAAGTCGCGTCGACCAGCGTCATTTTCTGGATATCGAGGAACTGCTTCAGATCGCTCGGAGCCACAATCGAGGTGGCGTTGCCTTCCTTACCCGCGCGGCCAGTACGGCCAATGCGATGGACGTAATCGTCCTTGTCACGCGGCAGATCGAAGTTGAACACGTGGCTGACATCGGGAATGTCGAGGCCTCGGGCTGCCACATCGGACGCCACCAGAAACGCGATCTCCCCGCTCCGGAACTTGTCGAGTGTCGCCATACGGTCCCGTTGCTCCATGTCGCCATGGAGGCCGCCAGCGTTAAAGCCGTGTTTGACGAGCGATTTCAGCAAAATCGCAACATCGACCTTGCGATTGCAGAAGATGATCGCGTTGCGAACACCGTCGGTACGCAGATGCGTTCGCAGGATCTCGCGCTTGTCCCAGTCTTCGCCGGTCGGCGAATAGACGAAACGCTGCGTGATCGTCTTGGCTGTCGTCGCGGGCGGGGCTGCCTCGATCCGCTCTGGGTCGCGCATGAAGGTATGGACGAGGCGGGTGATCTCTGGCGGCATCGTGGCCGAGAAAAACAGCGTTTGGCGTTGCGGCGGCAGCAGTTTGCAGATCTTTTCGATGTCGGGGATAAAGCCCATGTCGAGCATGCGATCGGCTTCGTCGATGACGAGAATTTCGACGCCCATCAGCAGAATGCGACCACGTTGGAAATGATCGAGCAGCCGACCGGGTGTCGCGATCAGGACGTCCACGCCGCGCTCGAGTTTGCGGGTCTGTTCGTCCATCGAGACGCCGCCGATCAGCAGCGCAACGTCGAGTTTGTGGTTGACACCATACTTGTCGAACGCCTGGGCCACCTGGGCGGCGAGTTCGCGCGTGGGGGCCAGGATCAGCGAGCGGGGCATCCGGGCGCGGGCGCGGCCAGTTTCAAGCCGACAGATCATCGGCAGTGTGAACGAGGCGGTTTTGCCGGTTCCGGTTTGTGCAATACCAAGGACGTCTCGGCCGGTGAGAGCGGTCGGGATCGCTTTGGCTTGTATCGGTGTCGGGATCGTATATCCCGAGGACGTGACCGCCTCGAGGACCTTGGCGCTGAGCCCCAGATCGGCGAAGGTTACCGGCTCGGCGATGATTACCGGCTCGGCGGACGTGTTCGTTTCCAAAAAAGTTCTCTCCGTGGGCGTCGTCAATTGACGGCAGGTTGTATGGCCTGCGAGCCCATGCGGGGCGCGGAGGCGCGGCGGTCTGGTGAAAGAGCGCTGTCTTTTCGAGGGAAAGCCGCAAAAGTGCACGGGTATCAATGCGGACTCAAAGCCTGCATAAAACCGGCGGCGGCGGAACTCTGACGCCCTCGACCACGACATTCGCGGTACGGGAGCCTGCGCTCGATCCCAGATGGCCTGCCACAAATAAGTAAACGCTTCAACAACAACATTTACGGTGCGGCTGCGACCCGGTGGACAAACGCCGATTTTGCCCTAACCCACGCAGCCAGGAATCAAGTTCATCAAAATAATGGCCACAGGCCACAGGCCACAATAGAGGAGTTTACGTCATGACGGACGCCGCAGAAAGCACCGCCCGGCAAGCAACAGCCGCCCTGATCCGCCGCTATTTCGACGCCTTCAACAGCGGCGACAGCGATGGAATGCTCGCCTGCCTCGCGTCGGACGTGATCCATGATGTCAACCAGGGCGAGCGCCGTCACGGCATCGAGAAATTCCGCGCCTTCAACGCCCGCATGACGCACCATTACCAGGAGCGCCTGGACAACATCGCGGTCATGGTCAGCCGCGACGGCGAACGCGCCGCTGCAGAGTTCAACGTGAATGGCGCCTACCTCAAAACCGACGAAGGCTTGCCCGCTGCAAACGGCCAAACCTATGTGCTGCCGGCCGGAACATTCTTCGTTGTCCGCGACGGCAAAATCGCCCGCGTGACGACCTACTACAACCTCACCGACTGGATCATGCAGGTTTCAGCCTGATGCTGCTGACAATGCTCAAGTGCAAGTTGCACCGCGTCGTCGTGACGGAGTGCGACTTGCATTATGAAGGCTCGATCTCGATCGACGAGACGCTGATCGAGGCCGCCGGCCTACTGATCAACGAGCGCGTCGAAATCTACAATATCGACAACGGCGAGCGCTTCGCGACCTATGTCATTGTGGGCGCGCGCGGCTCGGGCGCGATCGGCCTTAACGGCGCTGCGGCCCGCAAAGCCTGCGTGGGGGACAAGCTTATCATCTGCGCCTACGCGGCGATGGATGAAGCTGAAGCGAGGAAGCACGAACCAAAAATCGTGATTTGCACCGCCAAGAATAAAATCGAAAAGAAAAAGAAATGACGGATGCCATAAGCTCGACCGGCGCGCTGCCGACCCCACTGCACGTTGAAGCCCTTTCCGGGGTGGCGCTGACGCCAGCCTTGCCCGAACTGGCTCGCCTGAGGATCGAGGTCTTCCGCGACTTCCCGTATCTCTACGACGGAACAATTGAATACGAGCAGGCCTACCTGACCAAGTTCGCCGCCGCATATGGCGCCGTTTGCGTCATCGCCAGCGACAACGGCCGCATTATCGGCGCGTCGACAGGCGGACCACTGCTGTCGATCGATCCAAGCTTCGCCGCCGCCTTTGAAGCCAACGGATACGAACCGAGGTCTCTGTTCTATTGCAGCGAGAGCGTGCTGCAAAAAGGCTATCGCGGACGCGGCCTCGGCCACGCGTTCTTCGATCTGCGCGAGGCCCACGCCCACAAACTCGGCGGCTTTACCCACGCGACGTTCGCATCCGTCGTGCGGCCCGCCGATCATCCACTGCGCCCGCCAAACTATCAGCCACTCGATGCTTTCTGGACAAAGCGGGGCTACAAACGCGCTGATGGCATCACAGGCACCTATGCCTGGACCGACATCGACCAGACCACTGAAACGGAAAAGACCATGCAGTTCTGGATCAAGGAGCTTTAGCCAGTGGCAAACTCCGCTCCCCGAAAACTTGTCATCAGTGCGGCTCAATACCCGATCGGTGAGCCCGCAACGCTCGCCGAGTGGGAGGACAAGATCCGCTCGTGGGTCGCTGATGGCGCCGCAACGGGTGCTCAACTGCTGGTATTTCCCGAGTATGCCGCGATCGAACAGGCCGCAGCTTTCGGCCCGTCCATCTCCAGCGACCTTGCCAAAACTTTGACAGCCGTCGCCGACGAAGCCGAGCGGCGCGTTGCGCTTCATGTCGACCTCGCCCGTCAGCATGGCGTCCACATTCTCGTCGGCTCAGGCCCGGCGCGGAACGCCGACGGCCGCTATGTCAACGCCGCGCAACTCGTGACGCCAGATGGGCACGTCGGCGTCCAAGACAAGATCATCATGACGCCGTTCGAGCGCGATTGGGGCATCGTACCGAGTGGACCACTGCGCGTTTTCGAAACGGCGATCGGCACCATCGGCATAGCCATCTGCTACGACTGCGAGTTCCCGTTGCTGGTCCGCGCCTTGGCCGAAGCCGGCGCCGAATTGCTTTTGGTCCCGTCGTGCACCGAACGCGTGTCGGGGTTCCATCGCATCCGCGCCGGTGCCGCTGCACGCGCGCTTGAAAACACGATCGCCGTCGTAACGTCCCCCACTGTCGGCGACGCCCTATGGTCACCCGCCGTCGACCGTAACGAGGGTTCGGCCTGCGTTCTGGTGCCGCCAGACGCACTGTTGTCTGACACCGGAACCCTGGCCGAAGGACCGCTCAGCGCGCCGCAATGGGTGACGGCCGAGATCGACTTCGCCCGGCTGAGAAAGTTGAAAACATCCGGAGAGATGCGCAACTACGCCGACTGGTCGAACCAGCCCGGCGTCACTAACGCGGCGTCGATAGCGGCCCCCGCCACCGTCAAACGCGTCCGGCTGTGCTGACGCTTGCCACAAAACAAAAGTGGCCACTGGAAACACCCAGCGGCCACTTCATATGTCGACGATGACCGTCACGATATCGACAGTCGAGCGTCAGTTACGCCTCGGTGCGGCGACCCAGCACACCAGCCTGCGACCCGATCCAGTGAATCGCAAGCAGCGACACAAATGCAACCGCATTGACCAATCCATATTCGGCAACAATCCGCGCAGAGAAGGCAAGATCGGTCGCTGGCAGCACGATCCGCGCAGCAAACAACACCGCTTCATAAGCGGCGTAGGCCATCACGAGTACAGCACACGCTTTGATGGCGTAATGCCGTGATGCGAGCGCATTGCGCGCAGCTTCGCCAGCGAACACGGCCGCCACCGCGCCAAGCCCGATCATCGCGCCCCAGCCGTAGCTTTGGGCCTCATTGGGGTACCCGAGCACGGTGTAGCCGAGCACTTGGTTGATCGCCCACGCCAAGCCGACGAGCGTCAGCGCTTCACTGCGGCGCATCTCCATCACGCCGATGGCTGCAAGAGCCGCGAACGGCAACACGCACTGCAACTTCAGGCTCAACGCGACGCTGGCGACGGCGATAACGGCGACCCACATCCAGTGACCAGACTTGAGCTGGCCAGATGTCGTGCCTCGAATTTCATTCTGCATCTCAAGTCATCTCTCGATTGGGTTCCGCGCCCGATGCGCGTCATCCCCCGCTTTTCGCAAGTGCGACGGCGGCCTTCAAGCGCGAAATTGCCGATCGGAGAAATTAGAACGCGCTCGCCTTGCCGACCTCGTGCGCAAATCTATGGAGCCGATGTTGCACAATCAGATCATTGACAGACCACGGTGCCCATGCGTCATTGATGAGGTGAAGGTCTTCAGTCGGTCTCCGGGCTGCTGAAGTGAAAAGGGAACGCGGTGCGACGGGGAACCTCGAATGTGGGGCGATCTTTCTAAACCGCGGCTGCCCCCGCAACTGTAAGCGGCGAGTTGACTGCGCACATGCCACTGGCTGCCTCGGGTTTTCACCCGCGACAACCGGGAAGGCCGCAGGAAACGTTTGAGCCGCAAGCCAGGAGACCTGCCTTCACAAGCAGCCCATCTACCGTGCGTGGGGCGCGGCGGAGCGAAGCATGAGTCCGAGCGGTCGGGTCGTTTACCCCGGTCGCGCGACACCCATCGTAGCGGCGGCACATGGACCAACCGGCGGAGCAATTCGCCGGACATGGGCGGCCGCCTCATTGCGTTCGCCAGCCGTCGGAGCCCGTTGCGAAACCACACGTTTCGCGGCCAGCACCAGTGCGTCGCATGTCCGGCGTTTCGAGCTCTGCCCCTTGCACATCGGGGCCGAAAATGAAGACAAACCGGATCAACGCGAACTATCGCATCTGGACCGTGAGTTTCCACTCATGTCTAGCAGCGCAGCTTCTGATAACATCGGGCGCTCACGCTCAACTTTCAACGTCGCCCGACGCAGTGCAACTGCCGAAAGTCACCGTCACCTCCCCGGAATCGGCTCAAGCCCCGATCGCGACACCGCAATCGCGCTCCCAGCCGACAACAGCGCCGAGGGCGGGCGACCAACGAACAAGCCCAGCCGCCTCCCGCAGACAACCGCAGGCCAGCCCGCCACAACAGCCTTCAACAATTAGCGATCAAGCAGACGCCATCGATAAGGGCGCAACAGCGGTATCCGCGACCGGCGTCAACCAGCCGCTCGATAGCATCGCAAGCTCCGTCACCGTCATCCCCGGCAGCGCGATCGAAGCGCGACAAGCGCGCAATGCGCCCGAGCTGTTATCTACCGTTCCCGGTGTCCAGGTCGTCCAGACCGGCGGTCCGGGCGGCACCACATCGATTTTCGTACGCGGCACGAACTCAAACCACACCAAGGTCATTATCGACGGCATCGATGTCGGCAATCCTGTCGATGCCAACCGCGCGTTTGACTTTGGCCTCCTGACCACGTTCGACCTGGGTCGAGTGGAGGTGCTGCGCGGCCCGCAATCGGGCCTCTACGGAGCCGATGCCATCGGTGGCGTCGTCGTGCTCTACACCCAAGACGCCACCAAGCCGTTCGAAATCGAAGCCCTCGCCGAAGCGGGTTCGTTCGGCACCATTAACGAAGCCATTAGCGCGCGGGGGAAATCGAACAATTTACGGTACGCTTTTTCCGCATCGCACTCCGAGGTCGACGGCTTCGCCGTTGTGCCCGAACGGCTGATCCCACCGGGTTTTGCTCAACGCGACAGCGAATACGAGAATTGGACCTTTTCGACAAAACTTGGCATCGACGTATCGCCCAACGTCGCCTTCAATGTTGCAGCACGTTACTCAGATACCGAGTATCAATTTCAGTCAAATCCGACCGATCGCAAACTGACAACCAGCCGAAGCGATCAGCTGTCGACGCGCGCTGAAACGGTCCTGACGAACTTTGGTGGTCGGCTGCAAACGATCGCAGGTATCAGCTATGTGGGCGTCGATTCAGATACGATCTCTGACATCGGGGCCACCACGGCTGCAGGCTTCGGCACCCGCGTCAAAGGCGATGCGCGAACAATTGCCGAAGTCACGCCGGGGCTGACGGTGACGCTTGGCGGCGACTGGCAAAACGAACGCCTGACGCAACCGACAACAGCATTTGCGCCCGGTCTCGCCGTCGAGGAAGCCAATACCGGCGCGTACGTTCAAGCTCAGTTCGAACCGGTCCGCAATCTGTTCTTGACGGGTAATTTTCGCTTTGATGACAATGAAAGTTTTGGTGAGGCCACAACGTGGCGCTTCGCTCCCGCTGCCGTGATCGACGCGACAGGAACGACATTCCGAGCAAGTTTTGGCACCGCCTTCAAGGCGCCGTCGCTGTCGCAGCGCTTTCAGGACTTCCCCGACCCGTTTTTCCCCTTCATCGCCAACCGCAATCTGACACCTGAAACCAGTCGCGGTATGGATGTCGGTTTCGAGCAGGCGTTGATCGGTGGTCGAGCGCGCACCGGCCTGACCTATTTCCGCAACACAATCGAGGACCTGATCGAGTTCGTCTTCGACCCGACCCTAGGGCCATTCGGCGGCGGCACGGTCGTCAACGTCGGAAAGGCAAAAACATCCGGCATCGAGGTTTTCACAAGTGCCGACATCACCGAGACGCTTCGCGTCCGCGCCGACTATACGTACACCGAAGCGCAAAATGCCGAAACCGGCAGAGACCTGTTGCGCCGCCCGCGCAACAAAGCAACGCTCTCTATTGGTTGGCAGCCCGTCGACCGGCTCCTGCTAACATCGTCGCTGATCTACATCGGCGAGCGCTTCGACATCGACCGCGAGACGTTCGACACCATCCGCCAATCGAGCTTCACCACCGTGAACATCGCCGCCGACTACAAGGTCAACGAACACGTCAGCCTGATCGGGCGCGTCGATAACCTGTTGGACAAAGAGTACGAAGACCCCAACGGCTTCCAGCGCCCGGGCATCGGCGCCTATGCTGGCGTCAGACTGCGGAACTGACCTGACACCGTAAACACCAGCGAGGCGGCCAGCGCATGGATAGCAGTCAACACTCTTTGGATCATCCCCGCGTCGTCTCGCTGGTCCCATCGGCGACCGAAATCCTGCGCCATCTCGGCGTCGAGCCGGTCGGCATCTCCCATTGCTGCGAGAACCGCGACACCGGCGCTGTGGTCCTCACATCGAGCATCGTCCCGGACGGTCTGTCGCAAGGTGAGATCGACCGGTTCGTCTCGGCCGCCTCGGCCAAAGGCGAAAGCCTCTACCGCGTGAACGAGGCGCTGCTCGACCGTCTCCGCCCCGACCTTATCTTGACGCAAGGCGTATGCGACGTCTGCGCGGTCGGCGCGCAAGAGGTCGCGCGCGCCAACGCCTGCCTTTCACGCGAGACACCGACCTTGTTCCTCAACGGCACGACGCTCGAAGACCTCTATACGGATATCGCGATCGTGGGCGACGGCATCGGCCGCGATGTATCTGCGGAAATCGCGGCATTACGTGCCCGCGTCGAAGCGGTTCGCGAAGCCGTCTCCGGACGACCAATGCCCCGTGTCGCTTTCGTCGAATGGTTAGATCCACCGTTCCTCGGCGGCCATTGGGTGCCCGACATGCTCGCAGCAGCCGGCGCCGTCGCGATCGGACCAGCGTCCGGCGTAGCGAGCCCACGTTCGACCTGGGCCGAAATCGCAATCGAACGGCCAGACGTGCTGTTGTTCTCGTTCTGCGGCTACTCGCTACAAGCCACATTGGCCGATCTCGAAACTCTGCCCGATCTCGCCGCGTACACCCTGCCGTCCGTGACCAACCGATATGCACTCGACGCGCAATACTATTGCCAGCTGACCCCGAAGGCCGTTCGGGGGATCGAAATCCTCGCAGGCCTTCTCCATTCCGATGTCTTCGCAGCACCCGGAACCCTCGAGGCAGCATCAACCCATGGCTGAGACCGGGCTCGTATTCGTGACCGGCGGCGCTCGCAGCGGCAAATCGAGTTTCGCGTTGCGCCGTGCGAGCATCGCCTCTGGCAACGCCGTGACCTTCATCGCCACCGCCGAGGCGTTCGACGACGAGATGACCGATCGCATTGATCGTCACCGGAACGAGCGTAACCAGTCATGGCGCACGATCGAGGCTCCGCGCGACCTAGCGTCCGCACTTTCAATGGTCACGACGCCGGTCGTGATTGTCGACTGCCTGAGCCTGTGGGTTTCAAACCTGATGCTCGATGGCATCACCGAGGCCGAGATAGTGGCCCGATCGGCATGCCTCTTTCCCAGCAAAACCGGCCCGCTGATCATCACGGTCACCAACGAAGTCGGCCTTGGCATCGTCCCAGACAACGCCTTGGCACGCGCCTATCGCGACTGTCTAGGCCGGGTCAACCAAGCGACCGCAGCGGCCTCGACCGAAGCCCATCTCCTCGTTTCAGGCCTCGCCGTCCGGCTCAAATAAGGCCGTCTGCGCGTCAAGATATGCCAAGCCCGATCGCGATAACGGCCAAGATGAGAAAAAGCACGAGTGCGGTCGCAGCCGAATAGCTGCCGGTGTACGACAGCAGGCCAAGCGCAAAGAACGGCACCACCGTCCCAAACAGCTTCGGGTTCGCCGATGGCGGCAACGCCCGGTAGACGGCATAGCCGAGCAGCACGGCCGCGACGGTCATAAGCGCGATCTCACCGACGAATCGCGGCGCGATCACCGACCAATCGCTCGAAGCCATAACCGCCATTATATGAGCTGGCATGATCCCTCCAACAGCACTTACCGGGACGCTTATCAGCCTAAAACTTCAAAGCCGTAAAGACGACGACAATGCTCGAATTAAAGCGTCATCGTCGGCATCCCAGCAATTCAGCGAACACGCCGACGCGGCGACGCTTCAGCGCCATACCAAGAAGCAGGAAACCCGGCCACGCGAGATAAGCCAAAATCTCGATATTCTCGCCCATCGCGTTCAAGAAAACGACGGCCAGAAATCCCACTGCGGCCAACGCAACCCGATCACGCTGCGCCCTGACAAGCAGAACCGCGAACGACACGGCCATTGGCACCGCAAAACTGATCCAGCCGGTCACGCCTTTGACGAACAACAAACCGTTCCACGTGTGGTGCGTACCGATCGGCATGAACTCGACCAGATGCGGGCCGCGCTCGACTTGCCCGTGGCCGAACAAGGGTGCCTCGTTCCACCAGCGGTGGATCGCGATATCCTGGAGCATGCGCCGCACGCGGCTCGAATCCTTGCGCGCGTTTCGAAATCGGTCGTTTGCATCCTCGACCAGGGCTTTTGTCATTGGAAAAGCGAAGGCCGCCGTCGCCGTAACGATCCCGCTCAGCGCGATCACGGCGGGCCGGTAGAGATTGGACATCATCGGCAATGCCACCAGCAAAACCGGAATGGCAACGAGTGACAATCGCGATTTGGCGAGCCAGCACATCACGCATGCACAGACGACCGCCACAATCCGCCAACGCCAGTCACGGTCCGATAGCCCAAGCACGAGCAGCACCTGGGCGATGAATGCTGCCGCCGGTCCCCACGGCGCAAAAAAGCGAAACCGGACGTCGGTCGTTCCGGGATCGACCCAGTGCGTTCCAACCTCGAAAAACGCCTCAGACGCACCGCCAATGTAAAAGAGCGGCGAAACGTAGAGCACCGGCGGCAGGCCAAGCTCAGCGCCGGCCATGAGCACTGGGGTGATTATCAGCGTCTGTGCAGCGAGCAGGTTCGCTGCCCGAAACAACAGCTGAGGACGGATGCGCAGCGTCGCGCCGGCAAACGGCAGGATTGCCATCAGCGCCCAACCCTTGGCCCAGCCAAACATCGACTTCGCGATGTCGATGACGCCGAACTCGAAATTTATGTGTCCGATGACAAGCGCGACAGCCATCGTAAACATGCCCGACAACCATAACCACACCGTCCAAGGCAGTGGTGGCAGGCTATTCGGGTTCGCGTCGGTGAAGCCGAACCGCCGCGCAAACGCCAAACCGGCGAGCAACCACGGCGCGATCGAATAAACGTGGTAGAGCGCACCGATCGCCCACAATCCCCATGCCGAAAGGATCAGCCAGAGGACGATCGTCTCCTCGACCGTTTCCGGCTTTGGTAATGATGCAGCCATATGAGCCCCCAGGCCATGGCGGAGAACAACGTTCCAGCCATGCCACCAGCGAACGCATAAAGGCGGCGAGGTTGCTCGTGGCCTTCAGGCAGCGTCGGCGCGGCGACGACCTGAACGATCGGATAGGCGCCGTAGATGTCAGACTTCGACGTATCAACCCGCGCGATCGCAGATGAATAGACCGCTTCGGCAAGGATCTGCTCTTTGCGCAAATCTTCGAGCCGGGCGGCAGCAGTGCTGAGACGGGCGGTCTCTAATTCAAGTCGCTCTTTCTCTGCAGTAATGGTCTTTAATTCTTCGGCTTTTCCAGAAATCTGCGCTTCCGTTCGCACCAGCAACTGCAAAAGCTCGGCCTGTTGCGACACGTTTGCGACCAGCACTTGCGTAAACGGATCGCCGTCGCTCGTCGACGCTGAGTTGACGGCGATTTTTATTTTGCTGAGCGCCGCATCACGCCGGTTGGCGATCGCCATCAGCGTCGGATTCTGAGGCCCAAGCCTACGGGACTCGGATGCAAACAGTCCGCTGGCATCAGCGTACTCGGCGACAACCTTTACGAGGCTTGGGTCACTTGCGATCCGCAACGCGATGCTTGCTTCGCCCGGCTGAAAGCCGAGACGGGATGCGAGCCGCGCCTGCTCCTGACGCAGGCGGTCAAGGTCACCATTGAGGTCAGCGAGCTTGCGACGAGCGGCGGCAAGGCTGCCAACGATCTCGTTGAACTGTATGATCGAGACGAGGCCGCTTTCGACCTGTATCTCCGTGATGCGTTGACGGGCGGAATCAACAGCCGCTTTGTAGCCATACAGGTTCTTGGTCACCGCTTCCGAGCGCTTGGCAAGTTCGTCCTTCCGCAAAATATCGAGCTGTTCGTCGAACGCCGTGAGCAGCGCCTGTGACTTCTGCTGCGCAGCCTCGGGCGTGGCGCCCGACATTTCAAACATCATCAGCGACGTTTCGTCGATGAGCTTGACGCGGGGGCGGCCGAGCTCGGCAAATTCGATCCCCAAGCTCTGCGATGCGCGCGAGCGAACCAAATCGCTGTTGGCGATCTCTTTGTAGACGACCTTCGGATTGAGCGAGACCGTGTTGTAGGGCGAATTCACGCTCGATGTGGACTGTCCGATGCTTTCGAGTTGCATCGTGGTGCTGGCGCCAGCTCCCGGCACGATCAACGTGAAGCGGCTGACAAAGACTTTGGGCGTAACGACGAGATAGATCGTTGCCGAAAGCCAGAATACCGCCGCTGTTATTGCGGCCCCCATCAGACAACGCATCGGGAACGAGCCCTTGCCACCGCGCATGCGAGACCCGGCCATGCGGTTGGCCTGAGGCTCGATATCAACGCTGGCACGTGTGATGGTCATTTTGGACGCACTCGCCGCTTACAGCACCATAAGCAGCGAGCACTAAAGCACCAGAATGGTTTCGATTTACTTGCATTGATGTGCAGATCGAAACCCGTTATGTCCCAACGGCCAGGAACATAGCGAGATCGCGTCGTCGAAGCGGGCTTGCCGTCGGTCGCTGTCTCGGGCAGGCGTTGGTCGTGCACCACGCCCGAAAGCCCGTCATGTTGCTACGAATCGCACCTGCCCTATTTGTATTCCTTTGGTCGTCGGGGTTCATCGGCACCAAACTCGCCGTTGCAGGAGCCGAACCGTTTACGCTGCTGTCGATCCGGTTCGTTATGGTTCTGGCAATTTTGATCCCGGTCGGCATGCTGGTCACACCAGCGTCGCTGACCGCAAGCCAGCGATTTCACGCCATTGTCGCTGGCGCGCTCCTCCACGCGTCCTATCTCGGCGGCATCAGTTGGGGCGCGTATAACGGCATGGACGCCAACGTCACCGCGCTGATCTGCTCGTTGCAACCCGTTTTGACGGCCATATTCGCCGGTCTCATGCTTCGTGATGTCATCACCAGACGCCACTTGACCGGTTTAGCCCTCGGCCTCGCCGGAACGCTGCTGGTCATTATGCCGAAATTCGGCAGCTCTGGGCTTGGCTCGCTCGGTGCGCCAGGTGTCACTTCGGTTGTCGTCGCCCTACTCGCCATAACGGCGGGCACGATCTACCAAAAGCGCTTTGCAACTGGGATACCGCTCCTGCCAGGTGCCGTCTGGCAGTTTGTCGGTGCGTTGGCCATTTCAGCGCCCATTTCGTTCCTGGCAGAAACGCAGCAGGTGAACTGGACACCAAGCTTCATCTTCGCACTATTGTGGCTGGTTTGCGTGCTTTCACTTGGAGCGATTTCATTGCTGATGCTGCTGATCCGGGAGAACGCCGTTTCGCGCACATCGGCTCTGTTCTACCTAGTCCCATCCGTCACCTCCCTGATGGCTTTCGTGATCTTTGGAGAGACGCTGAGCGTCGTCCAAATCGTCGGCTTTGCCATCGTGACGTTTGCAGTCATACTGATGCAGCAATCGCCGTCGGCAACCGGACCAGCCCCACGAGGAGGCGTATCATGACGCCAGATATCGCAATCGCTACAACCGGTGGCGTTCAGACAATTCGGTTTGCGCGACCATCGAAGAAAAACGCACTAACCGGCGAAATGTATGCAGCCATGGTTGCCGCGATCATCAGCGCAGACCGCGATGATCAGGTCGGCGTCCACCTATTCCTCGGGCAGCCGGGCGTTTTTACCGCCGGCAACGACCTCGCCGACTTCATGTCGCGATCAACGTCTGGATCGTCGGTATTGGAAGGGCCCGTTCTCGACTTCCTCCGCCTTCTTCCGAAAGTCGAAAAGCCGATGATTGCCGCCGTCGACGGGCTTGCGATCGGCATCGGCACAACGCTATTGATGCATTGCGATCTGGTTTACGCGACCCCGACGACGCGCTTCCAGACGCCGTTTCTCGACCTCGGGCTCGTTCCCGAAGCCGGCTCGAGCCTGATCGGCCCCCGCATCATGGGCCACCAGCGAGCCTTCGAACTGCTGGTCTTGGGCGAGGCGTTCTCCGCCGAACGCGCCAAAAATGCCGGGCTTATCAATGCCATCGTCGAAAGCGAGGCTTTGGAAACGACCGCGCTCGACGCGGCTCACCGGCTTGCCGCCAAGCCGAGACAGGCCATGCTAGCCTCCCGCCGTCTGCTGCGCGGCGATACGGCCGGGCTGTCGGCAGCCATCGAAACCGAAGCAGCGATCTTCGCCGAACGGCTTTCGTCGAACGAGGCGCAATTAGCCTTCAAGGCCTTCTTCAACCGAAAAAGCTGACCGCCGTGAGTTTCCCGCCGATTGCAATAGCAAGATCGGCTATTGCAACTTCATGACCGTGATCACAGCTGGCCCCAGGATCGCGAGAAACAACACTGGGATAAAGAATGCGATCATCGGGACCGTCAACTTCGGTGGCAAGGCCGCAGCTTTCTGTTCGGCTTTCGACAGTCGCAATTCGCGGTTTTCTTTGGCCATGACACGTAACGCCTGGCCGACCGGTGTCCCGTATCGTTCCGCCTGAATGAGCGCGGTACAGACCGACTTGACGCCTTCCAGACCGGTACGCTTCGACAAATTCTCATAAGCCATGCGGCGATCCGGCAGGTACGACAGCTCTGCTGTGGTCAGCGAAAGTTCCTCGGCGAGTTCGATCGACTGGACCGTGACTTCGCGCGCAACCTTACCAAATGCGGCTTCAACTGACATACCGGCTTGGACGCAAATCAGCAGCATATCGAGTGCGTCGGGAAACGCCTGCTCGATGGCAACTTTGCGCTTACCGATCTTGTTTTCAATAAAGATGTTGGGGAAATAGAACCCGAAGAAGGCCAATGCCATAGCGATCAGCAACATCAACATCGGCGACATATCAAGACGCGCGATGAACATCATGTAGATCATCGAAATGACGAACAAAGCGGGCGGACAAATAACCCGGTACGCCATGTACGTCGCCAAATGGGCTTCCGAACGGAAGCCAGCCGACTTCAATCGCCCACGCAGCGTCTCGTTGTCGAATTTTTCCCGCAAGTTGAGCTGATCGACGATCCGCAGGATGAACCCTTTCGGCGCCTGACGCAGCTTGCCACCAGTGCTTCGCTCCTGAACCGCCATATCCTTGAGGCGTTCAGCGCGCAATTTATCACGCTCCACCGCCATGACGCGCATACGCTGGTTGACCCGGTCCTGTTCTAGAAACGGCAGGCCGAAGGTCAAAATTGTCGCGAGCGCACAAATGGCAGCGAATAAAGTCGCCAGGAACTCTGGCGCCATGACCGTTGTGATAAAATCCTGCATGGTCCATCCAACCCGGTCAGTACTTGAAGTTGATCATCTTGTTCATCACGAAAATTCCCATCGCCATCATGACGATGCCGATACCGACTAAGAAATTGCCCGTGGTCGTGTCCCATAAAGGCCGTAGATAGTTAGGCGTCGAGATATGGACCATGAGGACGACGCCAGGTGGCAGACATCCAAGCACCGCAGCAGATGCGAGTGCTTCTGCTGACAGCGCTTTGACCTTGAGCTTGAGCGAGTTTCTATCTCTCAGAACCTGAGACAGGTTGCCGAGAGCTTCGGAGAGGTTACCGCCCGAAGCCTGCTGGATCGAAATCACAATCGACAAAAACTTGACTTCAGGCAGTGGCATCCGAACGACCAGTCGATCGAGCGCATCGCTAAGGGTAACACCGACGCGCTGCTGATCGACGACTTCGCGAATTTCACTAGCGATCGGCTCTGGGCTCTCTCGCGCAATGATGCCGAGACATTCATTCAGCGGCAGGCCTGTCTTGATGCCGCGGACGACAACGTCGAGTGCGTTGGCGAGGTTCGCAAGAAATTTCTTCTGCCGCTTTTTGACCATGTAGTTCAGGCCCCAGTTGGGCAACCCGAGCCCACCAGCGAATCCTGCGACAATCGAAAGCGGCAGCGCCAAAGTAGCCACCGAAATCGGCAACGAGATGTAGACAGCGAATGCGCAAACAACAGCGCATACGGCACTGAATATCCAGAAATGGACCGGCTCTGCGTCGAAGCCGGCCTGTTCCAATCGTGCCCGAAGCGTCTTTTTTTCGGTTTTCTTTTTGCGGGCGTCTAAGTCCTTTAGCGTCTCAGAAACTGCGCGCTTGCGCGAATTTGTGGCATCAGCTGCGCTGCTGGCAGCAACTTTTTTTGACCGCGACGTGGTTGCCGTCTGGATGCGATCGCTCACGTCCTCTCTAGCGAGGCTCGGAGACATAAACATGTAAAGGCCGGTGCAGATGACAAACGATAAAGATGCGACCAACAGAACATCAAGCATTTTGCTCTCCGATCGTATTGCCATTGGTGTCGCGGGCTTCGGCAGACGACAGGGCTTCAGCCAAACGTGCGTCTTCCTTGTAGTATTCAGCACGATCCCAGAAACGAGGCCGGGCAATACCGGTTGACCGATGTCGGCCGATCAATTTGCCATTGGCATCTTCACCCATGATGTCGAACACGATGATGTTCTGCAGCGTGATCACGTCGCCTTCCATGCCCACAACTTCGGTCACGTGCGTGACCTTGCGCGAGCCGTCACGCAAGCGTGAGGCCTGAATAATGATGTCAACAGATCCCGAAATCATTTCTCGAATTGTCTTGGGTGGCAATGCGAAGCCACCCATCATGATCATGCTTTCAAGACGGCTGATTGCCTCGCGTGGTGAGTTCGCGTGGAGGGTGCCCATCGAGCCGTCGTGGCCCGTGTTCATCGCCTGCAGCAAATCGAAGGCCTCGGGTCCGCGGACCTCACCGACGATGATCCGTTCCGGGCGCATACGCAGGCAATTCTTGATGAGGTCGCGCATCTTCACTTCGCCCTCACCCTCGAGGTTGGGCGGGCGCGTTTCGAGACGCACGACATGCGGTTGCTGCAGCTGAAGCTCCGCCGAATCCTCACAGGTAATAATGCGTTCGTCGTGGTCGATCGATGCCGTCATACAATTGAGCAGCGTCGTCTTGCCCGAACCCGTGCCGCCAGAAATCAGAATATTGCAGCGGACGCGTCCGATGATTTCCAGGATCGTTTTGGTCTGCTGGCTGATCGACCCGAACTTGGCCAGTTGCTCAAGCCTCAATCGATCCTTCTTGAACTTACGAATAGTCAATACTGGTCCGTCGATCGCGAGCGGTGGTGCAATCACGTTGACGCGCGAGCCGTCCGGCAAGCGCGCGTCGCAGATCGGGCTTGATTCGTCGACGCGCCGGCCAACCTGGCTGACGATACGCTGACAAATGTTGAGCAGCTGCTGGTTGTCGGCGAACCGCACGCCGGTCATTTGAACTTTACCGTTGACCTCGATGTAGGTAGTGCTCGCCCCGTTGACCATGATGTCGGCGATGTCGTCGCGTGCAAGCAGCGGCTCCAATGGCCCATAGCCGAGAACATCGTTGCAGATGTCTTCGAGCAGTTCTTCCTGCTCGGCAATCGACATCACGACGTTTTTAATCTGGATAATTTCGCTGACAATGTCGCGGATCTCTTCCCGCGCAGCCGCCTGATCGAGCTTTGTCAGCTGTGTTAGGTCGATCGCGTCGATCAGTGCGTTGAACACCGTCGATTTAATGTCGTAATATTCTTCGGAATGCCGGCGTTTTTGTTCAGGCATTTCGATGCGCGCTGGCGGTGGCGGTGGCACTGCCGCCGCAGGCGCCCTCTGTGCAGCGGGGCGGACGGCAGCCGCCGTATTAGCCGCCGGTGCTGGCCCTGCAAGCTTCGGAGCAGTTGGTTCGCCAGTACGCCGACCGAACATTGAGTGATCTCCATGCTTAACGTCTGGCTGCCGAGCCAGCACAAGGCAGAATGTCCTGCCTTTCTAAATATTTCGGAAATTGATCGACCAAGTGACTGCGAAACGAATTTCTTCACCACAAAAGAGACGAGAAGCGCTGCGAGCAGGCTGAAAAGCAGCATTCGACGGGATCATCGCAGTCGCGATTGGCCGGTCGAATGATGCTTTGGTTTTGATGCCGAAGTAGGCTTATCGTTCTGTCGATCGCCAGGACGTTTTACGTCCGACCGGATCCAGCTTTAGCTCCGCTTGAACCTCAATTTCTCGAAAAGTGGAGCAAGTGCTGATGCGCCGCTGGCCTTCTTCTCCTGCTTCACCTCTCGCCGGTTCGCCACGATATGTGCGATAGACCGGAAATTTTGAGCCGAACCTGCCTTTGGATTGAGTTCTTCAATCATGCGCCCGTTGATCGAGGCTTGACCGAAGTTCTCGACGTCGAAATCGATGACGCTGGTCGCTTTCATGCCGACATTCTGTTCGAATTCCTTGATGGAAATCTCAGGCCGCTTTGGCATGTTGGCCCGATTGATGATCAAGCGAGGCTCGGCATCGTTCTTCCGCGACAGCTTGAGCAACTCGATAATATTTTTCGCATTGCGGAGGTTCGCAAGATCCGGCTCGGCCGTGATGACAACCTGGTCCGATTGCATCAGTATCCGCTTGCACCAGCCCGTCCATGTGTGCGGCAAATCCACCGTGACGAACGGCACGCTTTGGCGAACGACATCGAGGACCATGTCGCACGCGTCAGCGGACAGATCGTATTCGCGGTCCAACACGACGGGTGCAGCAAAAATCGACAATTGTTCAGAGCATTTCGTCAGCAGCCGATCGAGCAGCATCTCGTCGAGCCGCTCCGGCGAACCGAGAGCATCTGCGATTCCCTGTACCGGATCTTGATCGAAATCGAGTCCCGTAGTGCCAAACGCGAGATCGAGGTCGGCAATGACGCAATTGGCTCGTAATTGTTCGGCCAGAACCCAGCTGACGTTGTGGCAGATTGTCGACGACCCCACGCCGCCCTTCGCGCCGATAAACGAAATGACCTGACCGACGGGGTCGCTATCGGGATTGTTGTAGAGATTTGAGACGGCTTCGATCAACTGAAGCGTGCTCACCGGCGTGACAATGTATTCGCTGACACCGCGCTTCAAGAGTTCGCGATACAAAAGAACATCATTGCGGTGGCCGACAACCATGACTTTCGTGCCAGCATCACAGCACTCCGCCAGCGCGTCGAGTTCAGCGATCATCTCGCGCGCTGGCAACGAACTCTCGATGACGATAAGATTTGGCGTCGGGCTCTCTTGATAATGGGCCACGGCCGCTGTTGCGCCGCCCATATGTATACTGACGTGCGCTTTGCTGAGGCGGCGATCCTCCGCCGCACCCTGAATCACACTGGCGACCCGCTCCTCTTCGCAGAACGCCTGGATCGAGATTCGCGGAACTGGCCGCGCTCGTTCGCCGATCGAGAGGTCAACCTCACCACCGGCCTGGTCGGCCGGATCAACTGCAGCTAGGACCTTGTTCATATCTCGTCAACTTTCTCAGCTGCCGCCGCCTTGTGTCGAAACGCGGCTGTCTTCATTCTTCTGCGATGCGGTACGCTCGCCCTTCTGATACTTGTCCCACACCACATCGCGGCGCTCGTTAGAACGGCCGGTCATGGCTCGTGGACCAAGCAAGTCGCCAGGATTCTGGACCATGGCGGCCAAGTTGCGCTGGTTCGCGCATCCCAGGTTCGGCATTGGGAGGTTGTTTGGCTCCCAAGCCAAGTTCGTCGGCCAGTGCCCGCATTCTGGACCTTCCGCCACGTATCGCATGTACGACACACGCACCGGCGGCTGAGCCTCGCTATCGGCATTATAGGCTTCAACGGTTACCGAACTCTCGGCAAAACCATTGTCGATTAATAATGACCTGATTTCCTGTACCGCATGCATGGCTGCGATTTCGTTACCCGAGCCACTTGGCGCCGCGACAACGAGCTTGCTGTCGCCAGCGTCTCCGGCTCGGAAACGTTGAGCAAAGCCAAGCAGGTCGGCACGAGCCTTAGGCGACAACCCACTCGAGCCCTTGGCAACGCCGACCGACAGGGTCGAAGGCTTCTGTGACACCAGGATCGGGTGCCGCTCGGCCGGGTTGATCAGGTCGAAGTTCGGATCGACTTTCGCAAAGTGCTCGTGCGTGCAGCCGATCAGCGAGACCGACAGCAGGGCGGCGGCGAGAGGGCTGAGCCTCCGTGCTGCCTTAACATTCAAAAGTTCCGTCATGACTGTCATCCTGTCGCGCTGTCGTTATTCGACAATAAACCCGTAGTCGCCTTTGAGATCGCCGACCGGGTGGTTGCCACCCTTGCCGTAAACCCGGTTGAAGTGTCCGAGCAGGTTCGCCCGCAGATCGCTGGCCTCGGCGAGGCCGTCAGTCGGGAGCGAGAGGTCTTGACGCGCCGTTGGGCGGACCACATAGGGCGTCACGACGATCACGAGTTCGGTCTCTTCCTTGATGAAATCACGAGAGCGAAACAGCGTGCCCAGAACCGGCAAGTCCTTCAGTCCCGGGAAACCGTCGATATTCTGACGAACCTTGTCCGAGATCAGGCCGGCCATTGCGAGCGACCCGCCCGAAGGCAGCTCGACGGTCGACTTAGCCTGTCGTTTCTTGAGCGCAGGGATCGTAAAGCCGCTGATAGACACGGCACCTTCGGTCGTCAGTTCGCTGACCTCGGTTTCGATCTTGAGGCTGATACGTCCCTCCGACATCACGATCGGCGTAAAAGCGACGCCGACACCGAATTCCTTGAACGTGACCGAGACGCCGCCCTGCGTATCGACAACCGGGACGGGGAATTCACCACCAGCCAGGAACTTGGCCGATTCGCCCGAGATCGCCGTGAGGTTCGGTTCGGCCAGAGTGCGGATCAGACCATCCCGCTCGAGGGCGCGCATCGCCTGCGAAATTCGATTTCCGCCGCCAAGATCAAATTGGCCCGACGTACCCGAGTTACCGAACGCGGAACTCCCTGCAGGACCGGGATTGTAGTTACACAGGACACCCCCGGTCGCACACGTGACCGGCGCGCCAGCCTCAAGACCTTCGGTACCAATTGCAGGGACCGGCAGCAGGCCAAGACCTGCGGCAGCCGTGAGCGGCAGCGAGTTCGAGGTTAGCAGAGACGTGGCGATACCACCGGCGTTGATCTGCGCACCGACGTTGATGCCGAACTGTTTCAACAGGGTGCGCGACACTTCAGCGACGTGGACGCGAAGCTGGACCTGTTCTTCGCCTTCGACCTGCAGCAGATTGATCACGGCCCTTTCGACGGTGCCTGCACCGTTCGTGGCCGATCCCGTGCTGGACGCGGCGCCGCTCGTCGCGCCGTTCGCCCCAGGCGTCGTCGAAACTTGACCCTGGTCGGCAAACGTACCCGACACGCTCTTGGCAAACTCTTTCGCGATATCAGCAGCGCGCGAACTGTCGATTGGCGTTCGCACCGAACCGGTCAGCACCAGTGCCTTGCCGGCCGTCTCGACGACGACGTTCGAGCCAGGCAAGAACCGGCGAAGCAGCGTTTCGAGCGCGCTGACATCGGCACCGATCGCGACTTCGAGCGTCAGCACCTGTTGTCCGGTGTTGTCGAAGAAGAACGCATTCGTGGTGCCGGGTGACTTGGCGATCAGGAAGACCTGGTTCGTCGATTGGACCACCGCATCCATCCGGCTGGGATCGGCGACAAGGACGTCCTTCAGCGGTGTTGGGAACTGCACCATCACCGACTTACCGGCGCCGACGCTGATCCGCTTTGTCAAAGGAAACCGCGAATTCGCGGGGATGACGATAACCGAATTATTAACCTCGGCTTTCGACTGGACTTTCGGTTCTTTGGCGTGGGCAGCAACCGCGCCGAATAGCGCAAGTAGAGTTGCTGCGAGCGCCCGTAGCGGCGTAATTCGCATGGTCGTTACCCTTTTCGACGAAGTCTCGAGAGGAGGTCTATTTTAATTGACGCCATACGCACGTGTGGCCTGCCCGTACTTCATAACCCGGATGGAGTTCTTCCGATCCTTGTTCAGCGACGCTGAACCCTCTGAACTGTCAGACAGCAGGTCGACCATCGGCCGAAGCGTAAGGCTGATTTCGCCAAGCGAATTCGCCAGAGCGAGTTGCTCGGACTGGGCCGGAGTGAGTTCAAGCGTTGCCGTTTTCGCCCCGACATCGGCTTTCTTACCGTCCTTGACGTCGATTTGCTGCCCGATCGCGAGAACCCGAACGTTCCGGTAGAGCGTGTCCGCGACAAAGGTGTTGCCGCCTCCGCCCTTCTGCTGCAATTGCCGGACGAGGATCACGTCGACACGATCATTTGGAAGGATCATCTGGCCAGCGGCCGTCTCTTCCTTAATCCGGGTCGAAACGGCCCGCATGCCCTTCGGCAGGATCGCGGCGAGAATGCCACCCTGCCCGGCCTTGACGAGCTTGCCTTTCGTGATCGGTTCGCCGACGAGCAGGGGCGAGCGAACAATCGAATTCTCGACGTCACTCTCGCCACCACCACTTCGCGTAATGAAGTTTCCTGAAACGGCTTCGGCAGGCCACGATTGCCAGCGGAAATTGGCCCGCGTCGCAATTTGACCCATTCCAATGTCGGTTCCTGCAACGAGAACTTCGACTGTATCAATCTTGTTCGGCTCAATGATCTTTTCGGCCTGTTTCGTTCCGCCGCCGATGAACTTCATAAGCACAATCATCAAGAACGCGAACATCGCGACGAACATGAGACCAATTCTGAGCTGGCGGCTTTTCATGGCCAAACGACCCCTATCAATGAAAGCAGTTCTTCTCTCACCAGACTATGACGGACAAATCTCAATGGCCCGTTAATCGAAGCCCCAGATCGGAACGGAACACTAGCCAAAAATTTTGCCGTCCAGACAAAAAAACAGCGCCGCTCGAAGGCGACGCTGCTGGACGTGTTCATGATCGCCGCGCGGCGGATCAGACGGCAAAAGCCGCAAAGTAGGGCGTCTTGGGATAAAGTAGCAAGGCACCGAGCCCGATCGCCAAACCGTAGGGGACGCCGATTTCCTTACTGTGGAGGCGCACTAACCAGCCCGGGGCGACAACAAAGCGCGATGGAATGAGCCGGTACAGCAAAACGGCGAGACAAAGAACACCACCAAACACAGTAACCGCAAGCAGAAACGGCAACAGTTGCTGGGAGCCCATCCACAAGGCCGTTGCCGCGAGCAATTTGGCATCTCCGCCACCCAGCCATCCACGCGTGAACATCGCAAACCCGATGACCAACACGACAAAACCCGTCAAGAGATGATTGCCGATCGCCTGCAACGGCAGACCCGCCAGTGGAGCCGACACGAGAAATGCGACGAACAAGGCGACAGAAATTTTATTCGGGATCTTCATCGTCACAACATCGTAAGCTGCGGCAACAGCCATCGCGATTGGAAATATCAATAGCAGTAATGTTTCAAGCATTTCTCACCCCCGTTGGACATGCGATCGCCAGTTAGATATGCAAACGAGAGCGCAGGTTTCCCCGCACTCTCGCGCACTTACCGCCGTATCGCGGCGGACTACATCACGGTGCTGCGGTCTTGAGCGTATCGGCGATGGCTTTGAAAATCCGGTCGAGTTCATCACCGATCAGGGTCGCGCCGGCGATGATGGCGACGGCGATGAGAGCGGCGAGCAGGCCGTACTCGATTGCGGTGGCGCCCGACTCGTCATTCATAAAGCGGTTGAGTGCGTTCACAGGTATTCTCCCAAACTGAGCTACTGATACTTCCCAAAGGTTCACCGGGGGCCATCAGCCAGCCCGTTGAACTGACGATGAAGGTACCCGCCATATCTTAACCCGGGGTAAATCCGCTACGTGGACATCGGCCATGGCCACCCTTCGATCGTCATGACCAAGAAAAAAATTGTTCTTTTTCAGTGACTTGATCGATTGTCATATGGTTTACCACGGTGCGTGAAGGTGCAATTCCATCTGAATCAGATCAGTCATTCTCGATTTCTTAACTTGCATAACGCCAAGGTACTGAAGATTCAGCCAGGAGAACCGTCATGCGGCCCGGACTTTCGCTCGCGATCATGATCGCATTTGGCCTTGTTCAAGGCACAGCTTCAGCACAAGACTTGGTAGTCAAATACGACCAGTCACAGTTGCTGAGACTGCCAAAGCCAGTCGCCGAGGTCATTATTGGCAACCCCAGCATCGTCGACGTCACGGTGCAGGGCGGCAACTTGCTCGTCGTCACGGGGAAAACGTTTGGTGTCACCAACGTGATCGCCCTCGATGCCGATCGCAATATCATTCAAGACCAGCGCGTTCAGGTCGAACGCGAGCGTCATAACGTTGTGCAGCTGCATCGCGGCGCCCAGATTAATAGCTACAGTTGCACGCCAAACTGCGCGCCAATGCTCGCAATTGGTGACGAGTCCAAGTTCTTCGACCAAGTCTCCAAGCAAAACAAAGACAAGACCAAGTTCTCGGAAGGCGCTGGCGAGAAAGAGGCGGCCCAGTAGGCTGACTGTTTACCGGGCTTAAACCCTAATAGAAATCATTTAGCTTCCGTGTATAGATTAAGCCCCCTCATGCCAGTATCGTCGCGATAATATCGAACTAGCATGAGGGGCTATTTTTGCCATGAAGACCAAGAAGCGTCGCGGAATGCAAGGCATAGCCCGGTTCTGGCGCGACGAATCCGGCGCGACGGCTGTGGAGTTCGGCTTCATCGCAATTCCCTTCTTCATGTTCATCTTTGGCACGATGAACCTCGGCTGGTTCTATTTCAATCAGCATCTGCTGGACCGTGGTGTTGAAGATGCGGCGCGCCGCATTCGCACCGGCGAGGCGCAGAAAGGCGGCGTGACCATCGCCGAGTTCCGCAATCTCGTCTGCAACTCGATCAACGGGACGGGCTCTTACGGGACGCCCACCAGCACTTTGTTGGATTGCTCAAAACTTACGATTTTGATGCAAAGCGCGAACACGTGGGCCGACATCGGACCCCAGAACTGTTTGTCTGGGGGCAACCAAACCGCGAGTTCAGGAACCGGCACAGATTCGTTGGCATCGCTGTCTGGCGCCCAGACCCGCCGAGTTTTGATGACAGCGTGTTACCGATGGGAAGTTGCTGGACAACTTCCATTCTTGAAGCTCGGGAACATGAGCGGAAATGGGTCCGGCGCCCACATGTACTCGTCCACGGTCGCCTTCGTAACCGAAGAATATCAGTAAGCGAATTTGGACACTTAAAGGTAAACGGCGTCATGACGGTACTTCGCAATCGGATCAAACTCTGGAATAACTATGTCCAGGACGTGTCAGGCGTCGCTGCAATCGAGTTCGCCCTTATTCTCCCCATTCTTTTCGCTCTGTTTCTCGGAGTGGCGGAATATTCGCGCATGACGATGTACGCGCGCCGAGTCAATCAAGTCACGTCGATGCTGAGTGACCTCGTGGCGCGTGAAGAGAAGATCGATGACGCCGGGTTCAACGGCATTGAAGATGGCATCCGAACAGCCTGGAGACCGTTCGATGACATCGACAATTTAAAGTTTCTTATCAGAAGCGTTCGGCGGGCCAGCGACTTGGCGACAAAAGTTCCCAAGGGGTCGGCCTACGTTGAGTGGAGTAAGCAGTTGATGGGGGCACAGACCGTGCCGAAGTGCTCGCCTTTTGTGCTACCCGTGCCCGACATGATTGCCAAAGGCAACAGCATGATCACCGTGACGGGATACTATACCTATAATACGCTCTTAGGCGTGGTTGTACCCAGTATCGGGCTCACAACAACCGCGTTCCCATGGGAATATAACTCGAATCACTCTCCGCGCAACTCAGTGTGCGTGATCTACGACAACGTGAGCTGTAGCCAGACCAATTGTGAATGACGGCAAAAATCCGCAGCCGACGCGGATTTACTCCGCCCAGGAATAGTTGATGTTCCGCGCCGGTTGGGTTTTCGGTCTCTCAGACGTGCTTCATATGTTCTTGCGAAGCACAACAGAGGCGGCCACGGCCGACGCATGATGGGTCGAAGGTCTAGCCATACACCTGACCAGCTCCGAGAGCTGATCATCACTTCTGCCAGCGACCTGGTGATCGACCATGGGTTGGTTGGTTTGTCTGCGCGCGAAATCGCACGAAAAGTCGGCTATTCGCCAGGCACAATCTATAACGTCTTCCGCGACCTCGACGATCTGATTTTCACGATCGAGACCCGCATGTTGGACCGGCTCGCGGCTCAGATTGCAGCCCTGCCTCCAAATCCCGACCCGTCAAAGCGCATCGCGGCGCTCGCACACCTCTACCTACAGTTCAGCCTGGAAAAGCCCCGGATCTGGAACCTGCTGATGGAGCATGTGCCAGCATCCCGTGTCGACCTGCCACTGGAATTTAAACAACGCATTGACGCCGTTATCAATGCGGTCGAGACCGTGGTTGCCCCGTTGGTCGATTTCGACAAGCTTCGGGCGAGACGAATCACGGCCGTCCTGTGGGCAGACCTCCACGGCATTTCGACACTCGCAACAGCACAAAAGCTGTCGCACGTAACGTCAGAAGAAGCAGCCGCCCTAGTCGACGATTTTGTCGCGATGTATACCGCTGGCATACATTTCGAGACGCCACCCGAGCCGCAAGTCGCCGCGCCGAGACCAAAAAAACGCGTTCCTGCAAAATTGCACGATTGAGCTTCACCGACGGCGGCACAGGATGCCGACGCCCGCCCCCGTGATTGATTTCCAAGCCGACCTCACACTCGGCCAGCCTCTTTCGAGACGACGCCTTATCCTTGGCCTACTTTACTTCAGGAGCCGGTGCTTCCGTAGCAATCGTCCGGAACGGGTTGGTACGCGGCACTGTCGAACCGGTGGTCAGTGGTGCTGCCAATGGCGGCGTTGACTGAGCTGACCCAGACAAAGGATCTGTTGGCGCCTCGATCGGCGGATTGGTTCGGGTCGCAATCGCACGACCGTCGACGTCTATGACACCGAACCACGCGTCTTTCGGCAGCAGTCGGCCTTTTAGATCAGCCCACATCTGCGCGGACGACAGGCCTTTCGCAAAATCATGGATTGGTGGCGCGATGGCGATTGCAGCAACCGTCAATGCAGCCATGGCAACCGAGTGCCGCCAATTGTTAAGATCGGCCAATTTGAAGGCCGTACCGAACGAAACTTTCAGTCGGGTGTCCATCACATCGACAGAATACAATTCGTCGAGCACCAAGTGTGTGAGATAGCCGACCGCGAGGAATCCGGCTCCCAGCCACGCGATCCCGTCGTGCGTTCCCAGACAATGCTTAAACACGAGCGCGGTCAAAACACCGCAAAATACGGTTGCCAATAGCGAATGCCAGACGCCGCGATGGATCGCAATGCGATGGAATACGCCATGGACCCCGTAACGAACGCCAATGAGCGTGCCGAGCCATAAGATCCATAGTTCGACAATCGAATAGTGCGGCGCCGCAGTGAACAGAACGGCAAACGAAAAGAAGATCGCAAGCCCGGCAAACAACGCGCGGCTCGGCCGACTGTCCTTGAGATCAATATCCGGCAGGATCGATCCCACCACACCGGCCAGCGTCACGGCGACAAGGCTTGGCGGATCGACGACGTTGGCACCGAGCGTGACGGTTGCAAGTGCACCCGACACGACCGTACCGACAGCGATGTGCGTTGTAAAATTGGCCATGGATGATGGGCCCCCGTATTGGACTAGATCATCAGACCAAGTTCGATTCGCGCGGCCCTGCACAGGGTCTCGCTCGACTTGCATGTGGATAGTGCAATACCGCCTCGCGGTCGGCAGCCCTGGCCCGGAGGGCGGCCGTGTGACAGAACGGGCGAATGGTAATACTCGCTCACAGCCCCTACCCGATTTCGCGCGTTGCACGCGCCAGCGTGGTTGTTGCGCTTGTGGTCACGGCAATCAAGGCCGCCGCTAGCATGCTGACCGGCAGCGTGGCGCTCTATTCTGATGCCCTCGAAGGCGGCGTCAACGTCGCCTCGGCTCTGGCCGTCTTATTAGCGGTCGAATACGCCCGGCATCCGCCCGACGACGACCACCCCTACGGCCATGAGAAGGCGGAGTATCTCGCTGCGGGCTTCGAGGGTGGCTTGATCGTGCTCGCGGCTGTTCTGATCCTCTACCAAGCGAGCAAGGCCTTCTTTGCAGTGCCCGAGCTGCATGGCTTGGGCGCGGGCGCTGCCGTAAACGCACTTGCTGCGGTCATCAACGCTGGCTGGGGTTGGTATCTCGTATCGAGAGGGCGCGCCTGGGGGTCGGCAGCGCTGACCGCCGATGGCTTGCATGTGCTGACGGACGTATGGACGTCAGTCGGCGTGTTGGCCGGACTGGCATTGGCATGGCTAACCGGAGCCTGGTGGCTCGATCCGTTGATGGCCGTTGCTGTCGCAGTCTACATTTTGTGGGCCGGCTACGGGCTTATGCGTTCGTCGGCCAGCGGGCTTCTGGACGAAGCCGCCAGCCCCGAAGTGCAGCATCAGGTGGCAACCGCCATTCGCAGTCACGGCGTCGGCGCCATTCAGGCCCACCGCATCCGTACGCGGAAGGCTGGACGAATGACCTTCATCGAATTCCACCTCGTGGTGCCGGGATCGATGACCGTCGAAGCTGCGCATGCGATTTGCGATCGCATCGAACATGCCGTCGAGAGCGCGATCCAGAAGGCCGAAGTTTTGATTCATATCGAGCCAGCCCATGAAGCTGGCGAAGACGGCGTCATCGCGATCTGATCATCCATAATCGGACACGCCTTTACATCCTGTTTACCGACGCAGCCTACCCCTGACGCTACGAGCGAAGATGGCGCACCGCCTATCGCGGCTGATTTTGATTGTGTTGCATCCACCATTCGAGACTTCCTGCGCCTGGAGCCCCGGCCAATATGTTCCGCCTCGCGATCGCAGCTTTGACGCTCACCGTCGCTGGCTGCGCGGGCCCCGATACCGGGCGCTTCCGCGAACCCTTGACCGATTGGCAGATGCGCAACATTGGCGGCCAGCATGAACTGGCAGCCTCCGTCGACGAAACCGGCGGCATTGGCGGACGCGTGGGCGTCCACAACGGCAACAGCGAGCAGACCGTCTATCCAGGCGCCGGATCTCTCGCAGCCCCGCATCCCGGCGTAACCTACGCCAGCAGCGGCAACGTCACCGTCAGCTTTGACGGCGTCGATGCGAAGGAGGCCGCAAAGGTCATTCTCGACGATGTGCTGCAGACGACTTACGCCATTGACCCACGGGTCGAAGGTAAGATCACGATCAAGTCTGGTAAGCCCGTTCCGCCTAGAGACGCGCTACGGCTACTGGAAACCGGATTGCAACAGGCCGGGGCGATCCTCGTGATCCGCAACGGCACCCACCATGTCGTCCCGAAAGGGCAAGCGCTTCCTGACGGTCCCAACGCGATCGTCCCGGCATCGCGCGGATCGGTTGCTGGTTTTATGACGCGTGCCGTCCAGTTGCGCCACATCGCTGCGGCCGAGATGTCTGAAATCTTGAAACCAATCATGTCGAAAGACGGCATGGTTCGTGTCGACCAAGCTCGAAACGTCGTGGTTCTCGCAGGATCCAGCGCCGACCACGACGCCTGGATGGAAACGATCCGCACATTCGACGTCGATTGGTTGTCGAACCGATCGGTCGCAGTTTTCAAGATCACCTCGATGCCGATCGAAGCGATGGTCAAGAGCCTGACCGAGGTGCTGCGCAACGAGAACATCGGTGAGCAACTGGTCAAGTTCGTGCCGATCGAAGCTGGAAATTCGCTGCTCGCGGTTGCCAAGACACCCGAAGCGCTTCAGACCGCGCGCGGCTGGGTCAAGCGATTGGAAGCCGCAGGCGGCCAGCGGCTGCAGCTGTTCAACTATCAGATGCGGTACGCGCAAGCCTCTCAGGTTGCACCCATACTTGGCAAAGTGTTTGGCGTCGCAACCGCAAGCGAAGGCGAAGTTGCAGCCCTGACATCGCGCCCGGGCGGATCGGCTCAAGCGCGCGGAAACGGAGCTGCAAGCGCCAACCGTCCAGCCAGCGGCGGCGCCAATGTCACGCCGGCAGGGCAAGGGTTGAATGGCAATGGCAATGGCAACGGAGCGGGCTTGCTCGCACCGTCTGCCGCAAGCCCAGGCGCCATGCCCGGCGGTGTTGTGGCAGCGTCTGGCGCCCGCACACAGCTCGCCAGCGGTGGACTCGGCGGCGGCGGCGGCAGCGAAGGTGGACTACCGACATCGATGCGGATCATCGCCAACGAGCCGACCAACACGTTGCTGATCTATGCGACGGAAGACGAATTTGAAAAGGTCAAGAATGTTCTTCGGACGCTCGACGTGCCGCCCAAGCAGGTCCTGGTCGAAGCAACGATTGTCGAGGTCGGATTGAACGAGGACCTGCGTTACGGAGTCCAGTATTATCTCCAAGGCTCGATCAAGGGATTGCCGATCCAGGTCGCGCTGACCAACGGCAACTTCAACGGCGTCGGCCCGTCTGCGCCCGGTTTTGGTTTGACGCTCGATGCCCCGGCAAAGGCGGTGATCGACGCATTGAACGACGTCACCCAAGTCAACGTCGTCTCCGCCCCGAACGTGATGGTTCTGAACAACCAGTCCGCCCGCCTCGTGGTTGGCGATCAGGTACCGATTGCAACGCAGTCAAGTTCAGACCCGCTCCAGGGCAATCAGGTTATCGTTAATACGATCGAGCTACGCGACACGGGCGTGATCTTTGAGGTGACCCCACGCATCAATTCGTCGGGCTCTGTCCAACTCGACATCGTCCAGGAAGTGTCGAGCGTGAAGCGCCAAGCCGACCCGACACTGACGCCGACGATTTCTCAACGCAAACTGTCAAGTTCGGTCACGGTAGAGAATGGTGAGACGATCGTTCTGGGCGGACTGTTCTCGACCCAAGGCAATGTCGGCCGCGCTGGCCTCCCCATCCTGTCCGAGTTACCCGTTATTGGTGGCGCCTTCGGCCGCACGACGGACGCAACTGCCCGCACGGAACTGATTGTCTTGATCTCGCCAAAGATCGTGGGCGACAAGTTCCAAGCCCGCGCGGCAACGAACGAGATGCGCCGCCGCATTCAGGAATTGCGCTTCGAAGACGCCAACGTCTACGAAAAAGACTTAGCCCCGCCTGATGTCGTGGTCGAAAAGCCGGTCCCGGCCACGCCGTTACTGCCCGTCGAACGATCCAATTGCGAGCAACCCTGCTCGGTAATCCCGCTAACGCCAGCGCCTGTTTCGGGCGCGCCACACGCGCCCCAAGGCCCGAGTTTCAAGGACAGCGAACGTTTGACGACATCGAGCATTGGTAGGGCACAGCCCCAGGCGGCCACGGCATCGAAATCAGCCAAGCCTGCGGTGAGCGCGAACATGCCCAAATCACCGGCCGTCGAGAAGACACCGGTTGTCGAGAAACCGGCGGCAGCTGCCGCAAAGCCGACCGCCTCGGCTTCACGTCCCGGCGGGACACGTCCATCCGCAATCGGAGAATTGCGCACGGGCGTCTATTGACTTTGCCGCGCGGCCAATACGTTCAGCGGTAAACCAGGACCGGGCATTTCGCGCGTGTGATGACGCCCTGCGTTTGGCTGCCGAGCAATAGGCGCTCGATGCCGCGTCTGCCATGGGAGCCGACGACGATCAGATCGCAGCCGAGTCGCTCGGCCGACCATATGATGGCGTCCGCTGGCTCGCTGTCTGGAACGTGGAGCGTTTCGGCAGCAACCTCATGGGCTTTTGCAGCCTCGCTAAATCCGTCCAATACCAGCTTGGCTGCGTTGGACGCGGCGGCCTCGTAGGCCTCAATACGCGTTGGTCCGCCGGGGCCCGCGACATCAAGCGCTGACCACATTTCCGTGGCCATAACGCCGGTCACCTTGGCACCGCACGATTTGGCAAGTTGCAGCCCGTGTTGGACCGCTTTACGCGCCACGTCCGATCCGTCCGTCGCAATCAAAATATGGCGATACATGGGCGCCTCCGCTGACCTGTTGCCTACCGTTCGGGTCGAGCCGGGCTTGACCTGTCACGGCGTTGCTAGATCATGGCAATTTGGACAGGTTGTCCTTTGCGTTGGATCAAACGCAGCTGGAGCCGGTGGATGCGGTGTCAAACCGGGGGCGCGAACGTCGCGAGTTTGGCAAGCAGCCGTGTGATGTGTGCCTTGTTTGCCCCAAGATCGCTGCGTCCGAGCTGCGAGCGCGAATATATCGCCAGTGTCGAACGACCGTCGGGCTGATCGATAAACCGAACAACGACGGTATCGGGATAGCCCATCGTCAGGCTGCGAAAGACGTACCGGTCGGTCAGAGTTGCATCGTTGCTGTCGACATTCGATACGCGCGGCTCACTGGCGATAACCTTGACAAACGCCGCGCGCAAATCGCGGGCAGGTAACCCGTATACAGGCGTGGCAACGTCGATCAGCGCCTTACAGAAACCGGGTGGGCAGGCCAGCGCATCGTTCGGCGAGGTTCGTCGCTGCAGCGTTTCGAAAACGACAGGCCCGAGATCCGGGTCGCCCGCGAACCGCCAAAACCGATCTGCGCCAAGGGCATAGAATGCCACGACGATGAGAGCCACACCGAGCACAACGGCCGACGCGATCGTCGTGAGAATATTCATTTGTTTTCCAACCCCTATGGGACCACCGAAGCAAATACCCAGCCGGTCGATCATCACGGGGATTGTGGCCAGCCGTAAGGCTGCACGCCCGCAAAACGAAGATGTGACCGGCCAGCCAAAGCGGCCGATCACACGGAAGTAGCTTAAACTTTAGCGGGCGATTTTCAGGAAGGCTTTGCCGTTCTTGGACTTAAGCTCGTCGCACTCGAGCGTTACGTCACCATCTGGGTTTGCTGCCTTGAAACGGGCTTCGGCAAGCGCCAGCCACTCCGGCAATTCGATCGTCTTGTCCTTGTCGGGATTGGCCGCCTCGAATTCCTTCTTGGTCAGGCGACCCTTGTACTCTTTCGCGTCGAGCTTACCGTCAGCGTTCTTATCGAGCTTCTTGAACACTTTGGTCGCCGAGGCTTTGGCTTCGGCCATATCAAGTTCGCCATCTGCATCGTCGTCAGTGGCCTTGATCTCGGCACACAGCTTCGGGGCCTTTGCAGACTTCTTTTCAGCTGCAGAGGCGCTGTCCGTGATGCCGTACGTCGCAAAGCCTGCGAACATGGCGACGGTCAAGGCGAGAATTGAGGTTTTCATAGCTATCTCCTTGCAATCATTTTGCGCTTTTTCGTGCCGCTCTCGTGACTTGGACCCTAATCGGCAGGTTCCGGCACGCCACGGTCCCGTCGCACTGCCATATTTCCGCCTTGCAAGCCCGCGCCAGAAGCGCACACGCGTCACTGCGACGTAATGGCAGCCCGCGCCTTTGGCTTTTGCATCTCGGCCGCAGCAGCCTTTACCGCCGATTGCACCTTTTCGAATGCGCGGACCTCGATCTGGCGAATACGTTCGCGGCTGACGTCGAACACCGCCGACAGTTCCTCGAGCGTCGCTGGCTCCTCGGCCAAGCGCCGCGCCTCGAAGATGCGCCGCTCCCGGTCGTTCAGCACGCCAAGGGCGCTGCTCAGCATGTCTTTGCGCTGGAGCCGCTCTTCATTGTCGAGCAGCAATTCTTCCTGCCCCGGCGTGTCGTCGACCAGCCAATCTTGCCATTCGCCACCCTCGACATCGGCCCGGATCGGCGCATTGAGCGATGCGTCGCCTGAGAGACGTCGGTTCATCGAGATGACGTCGTCTTCGGGGACACCCAGCTTGGTCGCGATGGCTTTAACGTGCTCGGGCTTGAGGTCACCCTCTTCCAGCGCCTGCATTTGCGCCTTGGTGCGCCGCAAGTTGAAGAACAATTTCTTTTGGGCCGCCGTGGTGCCCATTTTCACGAGGCTCCAAGAACGGAGGATGTACTCTTGGATCGACGCTCGAATCCACCACATGGCGTAGGTAGAGAGCCGGAACCCTTTATCTGGCTCGAAGCGCTTCACGGCCTGCATCAAGCCGACGTTGCCTTCAGAAATAATCTCCGAAACGGGCAGCCCATATCCGCGATAGCCCATGGCTATTCTGGCGACGAGCCGGAGATGCGACGTAACCAGTCGCTCGGCCGAATCGGTATCGCCCTTATCCTGCCAGCGCTTGGCCAGCATGAATTCCTCGGACGGCTCCAGGATCGGGAACTTCCGGATCTCCTGAAGATACCGCGCCAGCCCCATCGATCCATCGGCGATGGCGGGTACAGACGTCTTAATGGCCATAAACCCTGCTCCCTTCGACCGGCAGTGGAATGTGAACCGCCCGGCTCGTGCGGTAGTTCGGTATTTTAGAACTTACAGTCAAGGGCGGAGAATGCACGTTACAATTGTTTCAGATTCATGCAGATCGTGAGGCTCTACCGGTCGTCTGCGGCGAAGTCGTGTCACAAGACACCTTACCAACCAGCGAATTTCGTCGGCTGTCACATGACCATGCAGATGTTTGCTCAAAGGTAACAATACTTGATCAATCGAAACGTTCCCGTTTGCTGCGCAACATTGTGTTGAGCCTTTTCCGCTTATGTCGACGGGAAACGGTTATCGTGCGTCAACCAATTGATAATTCATGTTGGAATTAAAGCTCCACACGCTGCTGGTTGTTGCCCACCTGATTGGTCTCGCGCTTGGCGCGGGCGGGGCCTTCGTGACCGACATATTTGTCACGCGCTATGCGATCTTCGGTCGAATTGATGCCCGAACGCCCGACGTTGTCGCGTTTCTCGGCAACATCGTAGCCGTCGGCCTCGTCATCCTATGGTTGACGGGCTTGGCACTGATGGCCGAAGCGATGATCTTGAAACCGCTCTTTTATACCAACCAGAAGTTCTGGGCAAAATTCGCCATCGTAATCCTGCTGACGATCAACGGGATAAGCATTCACAATCGCATCATGCCGATCTTGAAAGCGCAAGTCGGCCGCAAGCTGTTCGACGGGCTGCCCGTCTCAACCAAGATCGCGCTCTGCGCAACTGGAGCATTATCGTTCGTATCTTGGATGTTCCCGATCTTGCTCGGGTCCGCCAAGGAACTGAGCTATGTTGCCTCGTTCGCCGAATTGATGGCGCTGTATTTGGTCGCGTTCCTCGCGCTAACAGCGCTGGCCGCTGGATTTGCGATCAAAATTCTCCCGCAGGTCGCAGATGCACGCCGGATAGTTCAACTACCGCGGACCGCAGCATCGCGTACCGCCACCGTCATTGCGCTGCGAAGCCGACGGCCATCAAGCTCGGAAATCGACGACACCGCCGCCTTCCTCGCCGACACGTTACGCCAAGCCCGGAAGCTGGCCGCCGATTGGGCCTCGCCAACGGCAGTCAACCAAACAACCAGCTATGTGTCGCGGCGACACCCGCGCATCCAAAGCGAGGCGAGGTCGGGCACACCCACCCCGCGAACCCGCAGTCTCGCATCACATCGCCGGTTGGCGACCGCATGACCAGAGCCGTCGTCGGCTGAGCAACGAATGGCTGCGTTCCGTCGGCTTTAGAGTGCTTCTGGAAAAGTGGGAACCGGTTTTTCCGAAAAGAAGCACGACAAACCAATAAGTTAGAGTCCTTCCGCGATTCCATTTAAAGCGGAAGGCCTGCTAGACCTCCCGCACTGTAGCCTTGCGCCGGCTGGTCGTCTGAGATTTACCACCACCGGCCGACGTGACGGACGTTCGAGTTACAGTCTTTGATTTGGTGCCTTTACGCGGTTTCATCGGCTCGGTCTTTGGTCGCGCACCACGCAGGCAATCCGCAAGCTCCGCCATATCCGGCGGCATCGGGCTCTCGAAACGCATCGGCTCTCGAGAGATCGGGTGCTCGAAACCTAACACCGCAGCGTGCAGCGCCTGCCGACCGAGGTTCGTCAGAGCGGCCACTTGCGCACCATCGAGCCGCCTCTCGCTCGATTTGAACCCGGCCCCGTAAACCGGGTCGCCGAGCACCGGGTGCCCAATATGGGCCATGTGCACACGGATCTGGTGCGTACGGCCGGTTTCGAGGGAGACGCGCACGAGGCTCGCCAGTGGCACGACGGGCCGCACCGCGCCGCGGCCATGGTCACGCGGGGCATCACGTAAAGCCTCACGCGAAAATAACTCTTCGATCCGCCAATGGGTGATCGCCTCGCGCGGCGCCCGCGCCCGGCCAAGGCGCGATGCATCACCACCCGATGTATCGCCAGCCGATAAATCGCCAGTATCGCCATCGTCGTCGCCATCGGCCGCAGGACCCTCGCCGAACTCGTCATCGACATCTTCGATCCAAGCGCCGCCCTTGCCGATGCGCGACCGGCTGCCTTTCGGCACGACCTGCATCCGCGTCCGGTTGGTGGTGTTTCGGGCCAATGGCGCGTCGATGGTGCCCATCACGGCGGGCAGCGCGCCCCACACGATGGCGACGTATTCCCGCTCGAGCTTCCCGTCGCGGCCATGGGCAGCAAACTGACGCGCCAGACCGGCGTGCGCCGCATCCGATTTGGCAACGACGATCAGCCCGGTCGTGTCTTTGTCGAGACGGTGGACGATGCCCGGCCGTTTGACGCCGCCGATGCCCGACAGGCTGTCGCCACAATGGGCAATCAGCGCATTGACCAACGTGCCGCCGCCATGCCCCGCCGAGGGATGGACCACCAGACCAGCCGGCTTGTTGATCACGATCACGGCGTCGTCTTCATAGACGACCGTCAATGGAATTGCTTCGCCCGCAGGCGCGGCCGCTTCGGGTGGCGGGACAAGCACGGTGATCAGGTCACCGGCTTTGAGCTTTTGGCCGGCATCACGGACGTCCGTGCCATTGATCGTCGTCTGACCGGCCACGATCAACCCCTGAACCCGTGAACGGCTGAGTTCGGGCACGACACTGGCCAGATAGCGGTCGATGCGCTCGCCATTGCGCGCTGGCTCTACTGTGAAGCTGCGCGGCTCGCCGGGAACGTCCACCGGAACGACGGCTGCGTCTGTGCTGATGGGAAGTGTCGGGACGGGTTGCATGTCAGCCATCGCCGGGCCGCTCCCGGATTTCGTTTTTTGTCTGGTCGCTTGAGCCATGGGTGCACTATGTGTGAGGCCGAACGGCGTAAGCTATCACATCGCGGGCGACCCAGCACGGAAGGCGGCCGCGAAGGCCAAATCAATGAGCTTCGACACGAAATCCGGTAGCGCAGCGAGGCCGACCCAGGCCGAGCCGATGCAAACCTCGCCGACACAAGCCACGCCAGCAACGGAAACAGGCTTATCCGAAGCGCCGGTCTCCACGCGCGAGACGGACCGACACCACGTCGACGACGAAGCGCCCTTATTCGAGCTGTTCAAACCGCGCCCCGACGACCCCAAGAGCATTCGCAACCTGCGGTTCGCTGTGATGGCGATGGGCGTCATCCTGATTGTTCTGTTCATCACGGTCATCGCTCGCGTCGGCTATCTGATGATGCGCAACTCGCCCGGTGACGCGCGCGAATTGCAAAGCGTGGTCGCGCGGGGCGCCGTGTCCAGCCCCACACTGCCGTCCGCCGATGCGTCGTCGCCCATTGCGGCTCGCGCTACGCGCCTTGTTGCCGATGTCAAAGTGCTGCTGCCGCCATCGTCGCGAGTTCGAAGCCACATGCTGTCGGGCAACCGGCTATCGGTGCAATACGAGGCGGCGGCCGGCGACGGCATCATGATCATAGACCTCGAAACAGGTCAGGCGTTGAGCCACGTCCGCCTGCCGCCGTCACCTAACTGACCTGACCGAGATGGCGTCGCTGTTTCGCCACCAGCGCCAATTGCTCAATCAACGCACAGTCGCTAAAACGCAATCGGAACGAGACCTTGCGGCGCTCATGCGAATGCCAGGGTTAACGGGGCGGATACGCGTTTGCGTCACAGGGGAATTACGATGGCAGGCAATATACTTGAAGCTGTACAGGGGTTTGCAACTCCTGCGATGATCGCGGCGGCGACCGCGACATTGGGTTTGAACGAGAAGCAAGCCTCCGGCGCTCTTGGGGCGGCTGTGACCTCGATCTTCGGAGCGGCGTTGCAAAAGAGCAACGATGCCAGCGCGATGACCCAAATTGCCAGCCTTGCTAGCGGCGTCATGCCCGACGCTGGCATGTTCTCCAACATCGCCGGAATGTTGAACGGTGGCGTGCCATCATCGCCGCTTCAAATTCTCGGAAACCGATTTTTGGGCCAAGTCTTTGGCGGCAATCAGGCCGGCGCGATTGCGGCGCTGGCGACAGCAAGCGGGATCAGCGGAAAGGCCGCATCCAGCCTGATGACATTGGCCGCACCGATGGCGCTCGCCGCCATTCGCTCGAAATTGGGGCCAGCTCCAACAGCTGCCAGCGTCGCGAGCCTGCTCAATCAGGATCGCAACTTGATCGCACAAGCCATGCCATCCGCCCTGCGGACGGTGTATGGTCTGACCACTGCCGCGCCGGTCGCCACTGCCGCCCAGACATCCGGCCCGACATCCGCCGCGACAGCCAACCCGGCACCTGCTGCCTCCGCGCCGCCGACCCCACTGATTGCGCCCGCAGCCGCTGCAGCACCGATTGTTGCAACAGCTGCCTCAACGGCACGAGCAGCCGTCGCCCACACCGCCTCAGGCCATGCCAGCGCCCCAGCGGCGGCAGCCGCACCGGTCGCTGTTGCTGAGAAGGCGGCGACTGCGGTCATCGCTGCGCCGGTCGTGGCCGCTCCCGTCGCCATGTCCGCCGCCGCTCCCGAGCCAGCCAGTTCAGGGATATTCCCCTCTCTGACGATCATGCTCCTGCTCGGGCTCGGGCTGATGGCTCTAGGTTTGTTGTGGAAGTTGTCCGGCGTGGACGGCAGCAGCGCTGCGATGACGGCCAAACCGGCAGCAACGGCGACTGCGGACCCAACTCAGGCCGCCAAGCCCGGGGCGGTAACAACGGCTGCCAAACAACCGGCTGGCCCGACCCCGATGGTCGGCACGCCATCCGGCTCGGGCCTCAAATATACCTTGCCGAACAACACCGTGATCGAAGTCGGCAAAAACGGCGTCGAGCAGAAACTGATCGCATTCATCACATCGGCGTCGTCCATCGACAAAAACATCTGGTTCGACTTTGACCGCCTCAGCTTCGAGACCGGTTCGAGCGATGTCACTGCGGCTTCGCGTAGCCAGATCGAAGCCTTGTCGGCGATCCTCAAGGCCTATCCAGCAACCAAGGTCAAGATTGGCGGCTACACCGACAACCAAGGCGACGCTCAGGCCAACTTGAAACTGTCGGATAGCCGCGCAAAGCGCGTGGCCGAAGAACTCGTAAAATCGGGTATCACCGCCGACCGCGTCGAGGCCGAGGGCTACGGCGAACAACACGCAGTTGGCGATAACGCCACACCAGAGGGCCGTGCCAAAAATCGTCGCACGGCGCTCAGCGTCCGCGCCAAATAAGTAAGTGAGGACGTTAGTAAGTCCAGCAAGCGCAGCCAAAAATCGCCTCGATATGACAGAGAATACGGGCTGGTCGGCTGCGACCAGCCCGCTTCGTTTTGCCAGCCGAAGCATTCGCCGGTGCCGCCGATTTGGCGATACACGGATCCGTCATGCGAATCGCTTAAGGTTGTGTTGAGGAGTAATCCTTGGCAGCCTAACGGCCGTCGGTTGACGCGTTTTAGTGCGTGCGTCTAGAGCGCTAGGGCAGACTTTGTCCTGTCTCACCACCCGCGGAGCGACCCTCCGCCGACCCGACGGACTGCGGCAGACCTGGACCGGGCTGCCACGGGAAACCGTCCCGTTCGATCCGGGTGCTTATCCTTCCGGTCTTCTCCCGCCAGTCTCGACATCGGCTCAAACCGGCAACGCCATCGCGGCGCACCGTCATGGTGCGCTTCGTGGGGAAAACCCGCGCGACCGAGGTCTGGGAATGGCTGCCATGACAAATGGAGTGGCCTATGACGATGCACAATCATCTCGGGGGCGTCGCGTTGTTGGGCAACAATGGACAACGTGTGTGGGCATTCGGGTTTCGCGTGGTGACAACTCCAGCGTGGCTGTCGAGACTGCTCTTACTGATCAAACCACTAGCCCCTCCAAGTAGATGCTGACGGGGCACCTGGGCCGGACCCGCTGAGACCGAGGGAAACGAAGCGTGGATGACGCTTCGCAAGGGACGAAAGCCTCGATCGCCCGTTGGCGTACGATCCTGGCATCTCACCGCGCCTGGCCCCAGAACACGAAAGCCGGCAGCTCTCGCGAGCGCCGGCTTTTTTGTTTCGACCTGTCCGTGAACGCAATGCCGACGGGCCGTTCGCGATCGCGTTAACCATAACCATTATTTTGGGGTTGTCACGACAACCGGACCTCGTCTCTGTACGCGCTGCAGCGCAACACGGAGAAAAACGTAGTGATGCATATCGGACAAATTCGACGTCTGCCGAACTTGGCGATCCTGGTTTTGGCATTCGCCGCGACCGCTCTAACTGCAGCCCCGGCTTCGGCCTCACGAGGGGCATCAATGGAAACCGACTGTCTCCCCGGCAGCTTGAGATCAACCCTGCAGAAGGTCCGCGCAAAATTCGGGCCGATTGTCATCCTGTCGACCCATCGGCCAGGCGCACGCATCGCTGGTTCCGGCCGCCAAAGCCTCCATGCCTCGTGCCGTGCGGTCGACTTCAAACCAACGCGCAATCACGCGGGCGTGGTTGCTTGGCTGAAAGCCAACCACGGCGGCGGCGTTGGTACGTACAGTGGCTCGATGAGCCACATCCACATCGACAACGGCGCACACGTCCGGTTCCACCGAGGCGGCGGCGGTCGCAGCTACGCGAGCAAGCGGACAACGCGCAGCAAAGCCTGACAGCTTAAACGCTGACACAAAAAAGCCGACGCTCGCAAAAGCGTCGGCTGATGACCGTCAAAGGCCCCCGCAATTCCGTCAGCAGAATTTACAGCCCGACTTGCGCATATCCGCGACCCCTTCAGCCAGCATGGCCTGAAGATCAGCTGGTGCGCCTGAGATCGAGCGATCACCAACCATGAAATGCGGTGTCCCGTTGACGCCCATTTTGGACGCAAGTTGGCGAACGGCGTCAAGCTCAGCCTTGACGACAGGCCCTTCAGCGTCGGCCTTGAGCTTTGCCATGTCGAGGCCCAGTTTTTCAGCGATCGCGAGGGCAGATGCGCCAGTCGCCCGGGCTTTGCTTTCGAGCAAAGCGGAATGGACTTCCCAGTATTTGTTCTGCAGCTTGGCGCCGAGAGCGATCTTGGCAGCATCGACGCTGTCTGCCGACAGGATCGGCAGTTCTTTCAGCACGACGCGCACGCGGTTGTCCGCCTTGATGAGTGCCTGGAGATCGACGAAGCTCTTTTTGCAGTATCCGCAATTGTAGTCGAAGAACTCGGTCACGGTGATATCGCCGTCCTTGTTCCCCGCAACAGGAGCCTCAGGGCGGCGGTACAGGTCCTTGGCATTTTCGCTCAGAGCGGTCTTGAACTTTTCGGCCTGCTGCTTTTCCATCTTCGCTTCGAGTGCCGTTTGCACCTCCAAGAACAACTCCGGGTTGTCCAGCAGATACTCGCGCACGATCTTCTCGATGGCGGCCTTGTCGGTAGAGGCCACGCCTTGCGCCTGCGCTGTCGTGACCGGTTTCGTCACGTAAGACGGACCAACCAACGCGGTTGCGGCAATGGCGAGTGCAACGGCGGCGGCAGCAGTCGTGACGAAAGTCTTCGCGTTCATGGTGGCTCCTAGCCGGTCAGATTTGGGGCGGCTTGTAGTTGATGATGTCGTCGGTCTTGATCCAGTCGGGCGTACCGGGTTGTAGGCGGACCTGAGCCCGTTTGGCAAAGATCTGCGCCTGTTTCAGGTCACCTTCGAGGAACGAGGCCTGGGCTACGGCTGAATCGGCTTCTGGCCCTTTGCCCTGCTTGTAATAAGCGTTGGCCAGCAGCCGGTAGGCACGCGGGTTCTGGTCGTCGATCAACGACTTGCGCAACAGCTCGACGGCCTCGTTGAACGAGGTCGGATCGCCGACCGCTTGCAAGCTATCGGCGAGCTGCACCCGGATCAGGTTGGCATCAGGCGCCAATTTCAGAGCCTGCCGGAGCGGCGCGACCGACTCGGCTTTACGCCCGGCCCGTTGCAAAAGGTCACCCTTGACCTCATGGAACCATGGGCTCTGCGGCCGTTCCTTGATCAGGACGTCCATATCCGCAACCGCCGCCTCGAGGGCACCGGTACCACCCCTGAAGAATTTGGCCAAAGCGCGGGCATATCGCGCAGGCAGCGTCTGGTTGGAAGCCGGATAGCGGTTCATCACCGTCCCCGGGTTTTCGAGATAGCCCGACAGCTTTGCCCGCATCAAGTCGTGGCGCAGTTGCAGTTCGGGGCTGTCCTTGGTGTTGAAGTGCGTGCTGCTTTCAACAAGATTACGAAGCCGCGATAAGCGCTCGGTTGCCACGGGATGACTTCGGACAAAGGCGTCCTTCTGCGAGTCCGAAATATACTCCTGCTGGGCAAACCGCTCGAACGTCTCGAGCATGCCTCGCCCCGACTGCCGCGTTGCTTCGAGCATCTTGAGCCCGGATTGGTCGGCTGCAGATTCCTGCTGCCGCCGCTCAGCAAGCAGCCCGCGCTGAATCAATTCCGCGCCGCCCGCCAACACGCCCTGCCCGGCCCCGCCGACCTCGCGGTTGCCGCCCGCGCCGCCGGCGATCATCAGGCCGATCCCGAGAATGTTGGCGAGCAGCGCCCGCGTCTGATCTTTCGCGATGCGCGCGCGAAGCGCGGCCAGATGGCCACCGGTAATGTGCCCGGTTTCGTGCGCGATCACGCCGATCACCTGATTTGGTGTATCGGCGATCATCAGCGAGCCGGTGTTGATGAACACGTTTCGGCCATCGACCACGAAGGCATTGAAGTCGTCCTGCTTGACGATCCGCATCGCAATGCGGTTGCCGCCAAGACCGCCCGCCTTGAAGATTGGGCGCGCGTAGTCGTTGAGCAGCGTTTCGATCTCGCTGTCGCGGATCAGGGGAAGCCCCTGCGCGTGGGCGTGTCCACCCACAAAAACTGCTGCCGTTGCGATCAAGGCGCCGGCGGTTCGTGTCAATCGATGTCTAGCCATGGGCGTGGTGCAGGCTCCGTAGTCGGCGGTTCCCGCCAAAAGGCGCGCGGGGAGCGTCGCGGCGATGCGCATCGCTCCGCCGCCACAAACCCCAGCCCAAGCGTGTGTATACCGCAAGTGCCACGCAAGGTCTCGGTTGGCTCACATCAGCGAGCCTAACGATTTCCGTGATAAGCAGATGCGCGGACGGCGAAAATGCGGCAAGCGCCAACGCGAGCCATTGCAATCGTTGGGTGAACCCGCCGAAATGCGAACGCTGTGCGCGAACGGCAGCTTGGACGAGGACGCCACGTATGGCTGCAGACACTATTTCGACAAAGCTCGCCCTGGAGGCTGCTGCCCGATCCGAAATCGACAGTTTTGTCGTGATGGACGTGATGCGGGCGGCCGCCGATCTCGAAGCGCGGGGCCGCAGCATCGTACATATGGAGGTCGGCCAACCAGCCACACCCGCGCCGCTCGCTGCCCGTGAAGCCGCCAAGCGCGCCATCGATGGGCAGACGCTAGGCTACACCCAGGCCCTGGGGACCGACGCGTTACGCGCAGCGATCAGCCAGCACTATCGCGAAACTTACGGCGTCGACGTGCCAGCCCGCCGGGTCATTGTCACCACCGGATCGTCGGCAGGCTTCGTGCTCGCCTTCCTCGCCCTGTTCGACGCCGGCGATACCGTCCTCCTGCCATCGCCGGGCTACCCCTGTTACCGCCACATCCTGTCGGCGCTTGGCTGCCGCCCCGAGCTGATCGAAACCGGTCCGCACAACCGGTGGATGCCGACGGCCGCCTATATCGCCGCCCTGGCTGGCGGCAATATCAGCGGGGGGCGTGGCCCGGTGCGCGGGCTGCTGGTTGCCAGCCCGTCCAACCCGACCGGAACGATGATCGAGCCCGAACGGCTTGCGGCCCTCGTCACCGTCTGTGCCGAGTGCGGCCTGTGGTTCGTGTCCGACGAGATCTACCACGGCCTGACGTTCGGCCGACCCGTCGCAACCGCGCTGCAGTATTCAGACGATGCCGTGATCATCAATTCATTCTCGAAGTATTTTTCGATGACCGGCTGGCGCATCGGCTGGATGATCGTCCCGGATCGTCTGGTGCGAACCGTGGAACGCCTCGCCCAAAACCTGTTCATTTCCGCGCCAGCCATATCCCAGGCCGCCGCACTCGGCGCGTTCGAGGCCCGCGACGAACTCGACGCCAATGTTCGCGCCTACGCGGCCAATCGCGAACTGCTACTGCGTGAACTCCCGCTCGCCGGGTTTACGTCGATCGTGCCTGCCGATGGCGCGTTCTATCTTTACGCCGATGTGTCCGATCAGCTCGCTCGCCATCCAGGCGCGACCAGCCGCGACCTTGCCCGCCGGATCCTCGAAGAAGCTGGCGTTGCGGTGACGCCGGGCGTCGATTTCGATACCACCCGTGGCGGCCGCTTCCTGCGGTTTTCCTACGCCGGGTCGACAGCCGATATGACGGAAGCCGCCCGCCGCCTCCGCGCCTGGGGCGGCTGAAACGTTGGCCGATCAACCCCAATCGGCATCGACGCTGCGCTGCACGAGTTGCGGCAACTGTGGGGCGATCTCGTCAAAAAAAGCCTTGGCCGCCAGCCGTCGCGGCTCCATGCCCTTGAGGTGCGGCTTGAACCAGTCGTACGTGATTTTTTTCGAATAGAACCGGACGTCGAGGTGCTCCTTGTCATGGAACACCCCGGTGTGCCGCTTGGGACTTTTCTCTTCTTTGGGAAAAAACTCGATGAACGTGTAGCCGCGCTGGCGGCCTTCCGTACCCTGCCGGTACCAGTAATGAAGCGTCGGGTGGTCTTGGTAGGTCTGCATCGACTTGAAATCGAGCGCATGGCGTCCGTCGGGATGCCAGTCGTGGCCTTTGACCTCATACTGACCGTCGCGGAACCCGATCGTCATGAACCCATAGTAGATCGGCGTACCGGTGGAAGCTTGGACGACGACCAACGGCCAATCACCCTCGATATGCTTCGAGCCGGCAAACGCTCGCCTGACGGACGGCAACCACTCGAGTAACTTGTCGGAGATGGCCCGGCTCGACGAGAACAACAGCCAGAGGATCGCGACAACGCTCGGGAACACATAGACCCCGTATTGCGGCTCACGCGCCCAATCGGGCGAAAGCAACAACAGCCGGTAGGCCAGCGTCCCGAAAAGCGCCAGAACAAGCGAATGAAACCCGCGAAATGGCGACCGCACGTAACCCTCCCCCAGACATTGCGGCCGCAGCACGAAGCTGCTGCATCGCAATCAAAAGCGAGGGATAACCGACGTGGGGGCGCCCGTCACGCAACGAACCGTCACGCAACGAACCGTCACGCAACGAACCGTCACGCAACGACCGTCACGTTGCCTCGAACAGCGCAGCCGAGCCGAGCCCGCCGATCGCCGAAAGCGTGGCGAGCCCCCGCGCACCCGGCATCACGCCAGTCTTCGGCTGCCGGACCAAATCCGAAAACAGCCGCACGGCGAGAATGGCGCCCGACGCCGCCATCGGATGCCCCCGCGCCACAGCCC
>JAWXCP010000060.1:0-5423 GCA_034408685.1 Hyphomicrobium aestuarii
GGCACCGCGCTCGGCGCTGACATAGGACCAGAGCCACTGCGTCATGACGATCAGCCGGTTGCGCAGGCTGACCAGGAAGTAGATATGGGCGATGCCCCAGAGCCACCACGCAAACCATCCCTTGAGCCGCAGGCGTCCGAACGCGATGACGGCGGTCTTGCGGCCTATCGTCGCGAGCAGGCCTTGGTCTCGATAGTGGAAGGCTGGCGACTTGCCCTTGCCGCTCAGGCGCGCGCGGATGGCTGCGGCGACGTAGGCGCCCTGCTGTTTGGCGACCGGGGCGATGCCGGGGAGTGAGGCGCCGGCAGCGTCATGGGCGAGCGCCGTGTCGCCGATGACATAAATGTCGTCCGTACCGGGCGGCTGCAGATCCGGTCCGACCAACACACGGCCAACGCGATCGCCCGCCACGGCGAGCCAGGCGGCCGCCGGTGAGGCGGTGATCCCGGCCGCCCAGATCACCGTGGCCGCGTCCACGTGTTCGTCGCCCAGCCTGACCCCGATCGCTGCGCAGTGCGTGACCGCCTGTTTCAAGCGGACATCCACGCCCAGCCGTCGAAGCGCCTGCTCGGCATGGCGCGACAGCGGCTCTGGAAAGCTGGGCAGCAAGCGTGGCCCGGCCTCGACCAGCAGCACGTGCGTCTGCATCGGATCAATGGTGCGGAAGTCGGCCGCGAGCGCCTTGCGCGCCAGTTCGACAACGGAGCCGGCCATCTCGACCCCGGTCGGCCCGCCGCCGACGATCACGATGGTGAGGAGTCGTTCGCGCTCGCGCGCATCGGACTCCATCTCGGCGCGCTCGAAGGCGAGCAGCAGACGGCGGCGGATCTCCGTGGCGTCGTCGACCGTCTTCAGGCCGGGCGCATGGGCGGCCCAGCTGTCGTGGCCGAAATAGCCATGGGCCGCCCCGGTCGCGAGCACCAGAACGTCATAGGCAATGTTTCGGCCGTCCATGCTGACGTGTTTGCGCTCACGATCAACGCCTGTGACTTCGCCCAGCAGAACACGTGTGTTGCGCTGGCGTCGGACCAGGCTTCGAATCGGCCAGGCGATGTCGGCCGGCGACAGCCCGGCCGTCGCCACCTGGTAGAGCAGTGGTTGAAAGAGGTGATGGTTCTGCCGGTCGATCAGGGTGATGTCCGCCGCTGCCTTGGCAAGCTGCTTCGCCACAGTGAGGCCAGCGAAGCCGGCGCCGATGATGACCACGCGGGGGCGCTGGCCCTTCACGTCGTCGTCGCCGCCGGCGGGCATGGACGCGCCCACAAGGCGACCGACGCGTTGAACTCGCCTTCATGAAACACCCTGGCATCGGGTGCCGTTGCATCCCCGGCGAAACGGCCGAGCCGCGTCGCGCAATCGAAGAAGCCCGGCGCCGGCAAGCCGCCGCGCCATTTGCTGATGACCATGGCCGCGATGAAGGGGCAGTCGGCCGCCGCGTCCTCGGCCATGAGTTGCTCCAACGCCTCTGTCACTTGATGAATGGTGTTCGGGGGCGATAGCAGCATCGCCTTGGCCAGTTCCCGATAGGTGACCGGTCCGCGCAGTGCGGCGAGCGCTTGAAGATGCGCTCGCAGGCGGCGGGCGAGCGCGTTGGTCGGGTCAGTCGGGTTGTCGACGATGGTGATCGCTGAAGCGGGAACAGGAGTCATCGCGGTGCGATCCCGATGAGGGAGCCCCTCTCCGGCATGGGCTTGCCTTGGACGAAGTTGATGCAGATTCCGTCCAGTTCCTCCAGAAGCAGCGGCTCGCTCGAGAACCCGCACACATAGGTCTCCTGTTTCTCCCGGCTGCAGTCGTCGCCTTCCAGGTGCGTACACGACGCGCAGTTGCCGAACGTCGGTATGCCCCTCTCCAACGCCACTTGGCCGAGCACGCGCTGCAAGGCGTTGGCGAACTGACCCCGCACACCCTGGGGCAGAGTGTCCACGGCACGGACCAGGGTTTCGAAGAGATCATTCTCAAGAATGGCCTTCGCTTTATCCGTCAGAACGAGATGAACACTGCGCCGGTCAGTCTCTGATCGCATGCGCGCCAGATAGCCCTGGGCCTCAAGATTCTTGATCGTCTGCGACGCCGTGCCCCGCGTCGTGCCGTGAAAAGCGGCGAAGGCGGATGGCGTTCGGGAGAAGCGGTTCGCCCGTGCGAAGTACCTGAGCCCCGCCCATTGGACCGGCGTCAGCCCCTCGACGTGTGCCTCTGAGGAAGCGATGCGCCCCAGGTGCAGGATTAGCTCCGCGGTTGCACGACTGTCCATCTTCAGCTCCTTGCCCATGCCTCGATAGTAGCGTTACACAACCATCTTGACAAGTCGATGGTTTCGAAGCAACACTACATGAAGTTCTTGCGGCGGCACATGAACCTGCAGGCGATCCAGCACGGATCAGCCTGCTGGCAGCGCCGATTGGAGTGGCTACCTTGGAGTCTGACTGATGGCGATTACCTTGACAGAAAACGCGGCAAAACAGATTCAGAGCCAACTGGCGAAGCGCGGCAAAGGGCTTGCCCTGCGCATCGGCGTCAAGAAAGTGGGCTGTACGGGCTTGGCGCACACCTTTGAAATCGCCGACGAAATACGCCCTGGAGACCACTCGTTTGAGTCGCACAACGCGCGTGTCGTTCTCGACAACGATAGCCTGTCGGTGCTTGATGGCTCGCGCATCGATTTCGTCAAGGAGGGGCTCAAGCAGATGTTCAAGTTCGACAATCCCAACGTCGAAAGCGAATGCGGCTGCGGCGAGAGCTTCAATATAAAAAAGCCCAAGCTTGAGGTAAAGAATACTGAGGTAACCCCGTGAGCGCAGTCATTGAACAAACCCAGACGGAAATGCCATCACCTTTTGTCTTTACCGACAGCGCGGCGGCCAAAGTCGCTGAATTGATTGCCGAAGAAGGCAACGCCGACCTGAAACTCCGTGTCTATGTTCAAGGCGGCGGTTGTTCAGGTTTTCAGTACGGATTCACTTTTGACGAGTTCGCCAACGAAGACGACACTTTGATGACAAAGAACGGTGTGTCACTGCTGATTGATGCGATGAGCTATCAGTACCTGGCGGGAGCAGAGATCGACTACAAAGACGATCTGGACGGCGCGCAGTTTGTCATCAAGAACAATCCCGGGGCTGCCACGACCTGCGGCTGCGGATCGTCCTTTTCGGCTTGACAGAACAGGATCAACGACATGAGCGCAGTACTGGAAAAACTTATTAGCCAGCCTTACAAGCACGGCTTCGTCACGGCGATCGAGACAGATGTCGCGCCGAAGGGGCTCAGCGAAAACACTATCCGAATGATTTCGGCGAAGAAGAATGAGCCCGAGTGGCTGCTCGAGTTTCGCCTCAAGTCTTACGATGCATGGCTGAAGATGGAAGAGCCGAAGTGGCCCAACGTCCACTACCCGAAGATCGATTTCCAGGCCATCAGCTACTACGCGGCGCCGAAGCAGAAGGCAAAGCTGAAAAGCATGGACGAAGTCGATCCGGAGTTGCTGCGCACTTTTGAGAAGCTAGGCGTACCGCTGCACGAACGCATGGCGCTGGCTGGCGTTGCGGTTGACGTCATTTTCGACAGCGTGTCGGTGGCGACCACTTACAAGCACAAGCTGGCCGAGGTCGGCGTCATTTTCTGTTCGATGTCGGAAGCCGTGCTGGAACATCCGGAACTGGTTCAGAAATATCTCGGGACCGTGGTACCGACCGGCGACAACTATTACGCTGCGCTCAATTCCGCGGTGTTCACCGATGGCTCGTTCTGCTTCATCCCGAAGGGCGTCAAATGCCCGATGGATTTATCGACCTACTTCCGCATCAACACCGAGGAGTCGGGGCAGTTCGAGCGCACCTTGATCATTGCGGAAGAAGGGGCATCGGTCTCTTACCTCGAAGGCTGTACCGCGCCGGCATTCAGCACCAATCAGTTGCATGCGGCGGTGGTTGAACTGGTGGCGCTCGACAACGCCGACATCAAGTACTCCACGGTTCAGAACTGGTATGCCGGTGACGAAAACGGCGTCGGCGGAATCTACAACTTCGTCACCAAGCGCGGCTTGGCCAAAGGCGTCAACTCGCGGATTTCCTGGACTCAGGTGGAAACCGGATCGGCGATCACGTGGAAGTATCCTTCTGTCGTGCTGCGTGGCGACAACTCGGTGGGGGAGTTTTATTCGGTAGCCGTCACCAACCACCTGCAGCAGGCCGACACCGGAACGAAGATGATCCACATCGGCAAGAACACGCGCAGCACCATCGTCAGCAAGGGCATCTCGGCCGGACGTTCCAACAACAGCTACCGAGGGCTGGTCAGGATTGCGCCGACCGCTGCCGGTGCGAGGAATTATTCGCAATGTGACTCGATGCTGATTGGCGACAAGTCCGGTGCCAATACCTTCCCCTACATCCAGGTGCGCAACCACACCGCCAAGGTCGAGCACGAGGCATCGACCTCGAAGATCGGCGAGGACCAGTTGTTCTACTTTGCGCAGCGCGGAATCGGCGCCGAGGCGGCGGTGTCGATGATCATCAACGGATTTTGCAAGGACGTTTTCCAGCAATTGCCGATGGAGTTTGCGGTCGAAGCCACCAAGCTGCTCGGTTTCAAACTTGAAGGAAGTGTCGGATGATTTACAACGACAGCAAGACCCTGCTCGAGGTGCACGGACTGCGCGCGAGCGTGAACGGCGTCGAAATTCTGAAAGGCCTGGACTTCACCGTCAAGAGCGGTGAGGTGCACGCCATCATGGGGCCGAACGGCTCAGGCAAAAGCACCTTCGCCAAGGTGCTCGCGGGCCACGCGGCGTATGAGGTCACGGCTGGCAGCGTGCTCTTCGAAGGCAAGAACCTGTTTGATCTGGCGCCCGAAGAGCGCGCCCGTGCTGGTGTGTTTCTCGCCTTTCAGTACCCGATCGAGATACCCGGCGTCGCCAACAGCCAGTTTCTGCGCCTGGCCTACAACACGGTGCAAGCGCAGCGCGGCCAGGAAGAACTGGACCCGCTCGAGTTCGACGACTTCGTGCGCGAGAAGATGAAGCTGCTCGACATGAGCCCCGATTTCCTCGGCCGCAGTGTCAATGAAGGCTTCTCCGGTGGCGAGAAGAAGCGCAACGAAATATTGCAGATGGCGCTGCTCGATCCCCGTCTGGCGATTCTCGATGAGACCGATTCCGGCCTCGATATCGATGCGCTCAGGATCGTCTCTCAGGGCGTCAACCAGCTCGCCAACAGAGAGAATGCCATCGTGCTGGTGACGCACTACCAGCGACTGCTCAACTACATCGTGCCCGACTTCGTACATGTAATGGAGGCGGGCCGTATCGTCAAGACGGGCGACAAGTCGCTGGCGCTCGAACTCGAAACGCGTGGCTACGACTGGGTCGCTGCCGAGCGCCAGCGACTTGTCGCCCGTCTTGACGATACGGCCCGCCTCCATCA
>JAWXCP010000061.1:0-38249 GCA_034408685.1 Hyphomicrobium aestuarii
CTCGATGCGCGCCAAGCGCCGCCTCGCCGCCTGGGACGACGCCTACCTTGCCAGCCTCATCACCGGCACCGCTTAAATTCGTTCATGCGATTCCCCTGACCTCGCGCTGCGCCCTTAGACCCGTACGGCCGAGTGCCATGCACGCGGCGCAATCTGCCTTGTGGCGCGAACTCGTACTTGCAGCCGGCTAAATCAATCGCCTGTTCGCACCCCGAGCAAGGCGGCTTTGCCACGCTCGACGCTCAACTTTGAGAAGCTGCTGAACGCATCGTCGACGCCACGTGGTTCTGGATCAGCGAATGATTTGAATACTTTAAACCGGCTGACCATTCACGCAGGCTGCTACTAATTAACAATTCGCAGTCGCACGAGCCTGCTAAGGCTCGGCGGCAACGTTTCGCAACAATGCCTTGCACGCTCTGGTGTTTGAGGCTTCACACTAGAGGCCTTCCGCTTTAAATGGAATCGCGAAAGCCTCTAACTTATTGGTTTGTCGTGCTTCTTTTCGGAAAACCGGTTCCCACTTTTCCGGAAGCACTCTAGGGAACAATCGACCCGTGGGGTGGTTGCATCGCAACAACTGCCATCGCCCCCATGCTAACTTCTGCCAAACGCCACCCATCAGCCGATCGCTCTCGACCGGGAAACAACCTCTTAAACCATAACAGCTAGAGGGCATCAGCCGTTACCGGCTGACCGACGAGGCGACCGATGAAGCTATTGACGCCCGCCGTTGACGTAACGGCACCGTTTGCGGCCAATCCGCTGTTGCCTGATCCGGTCACGGCGCTGGCTTTGGCACTTGGCTTGGCCACGGGTGCGATTATCGGGGCAGTAGCCGCAACATTTTTGGCGTCAATCCGCCGCCGATCGAAGACCGGTGCCGTGGCCGAATTTTTGACGACGATCCACCCGGTAGGCTTGGATCATGCCTCTGAAGGCACGCGCGCTCTTGAGGTGCTGCAGGCGGAGCATGACCGCGTCCGGAGCGAGATGGCGCAGCGGGCCGGGCAGATTGCCCGCCTTGAAGCCGAGCTGCGCACTATGGAGACCAATGCGAACCGCGAGAGAGACGAACTCACGGCTCGCATCGAGTCCGAGATGGCGGGCCGTGAAGCAGCACTCGGCGAAGTAACACGGCTCAGAAACGAATTGACGCGCGTGCAATCGATCGCCGCCGAGGTTAGCGGCCCCCCAGGGTAAAACCTCCCGACCCACTCAGCGACAATAAATCGACGATAATTGAACGGACACCGTCAGGGTACGATTTTGTACTCGGTCATCGCGTAACCCCAGCTCTTTCTTTGCGCCAGTCGCCGCCCGATTGGACGCCAGCCGCGTCTCGATCTGGCGGATCACACGCATCAGATAGCCCGAGGAATCATCGCGCGGGGCAAACCCCTTGGTCACGACTTGCTTCTCGGCGACGAACCGCTCGATGTCGAAGTCGACGGGCGCGACGATCGCGATCAGCAACCCAGGCCCGACCGGCTCCGTCGCCTGAAAGCTCGTAAAACCGGGGTAATCCGTGCCCGGGACGAACACCTTCGCACCCGCTTTGATCAAGCCAGGATCGCCCGTGGTGTAGCGGTTTGGAAATATCAGTGTCAGTTCACGCGCCGCGTTGACGTCGAAGATCATCAGCCGTCCGGCGATGTCGCTGGCCGTTTCGAAGACGACTTTGTCGCCAACCGCGACGGTGTTGCCACCCGCGACCGAAACCTTGACCCGACCGCTGGCGTCGCCGAGAAGCGTCGACAGCTGCTCGATACCTTCATCGAGTTCGGTCAACGTCAGCGCGTTGGCAGGTCGAGAAACGGCGTCGCGTTTGGCGCCCTTCAGCAACCCGGTGTGTGATTGGATCCAGGCGGCGTAGCTCGGCACACGCGTATAGACGCCAGAGGACTGTGCTGCAGCGCACCTGTCACCCCAACTGACGACGCCGATTTGATGGGGACACCCGTTGTCATCGGCAACGACAAGTGGCCCGCCGCTGTCGCCCTGACAGCTATCCTTGCCGCCCTGTTCTAGTCCAGCGCAAATCTGCTGAGGCCCGATTGACGATCCAGCGTACTGTGTGCGGCACACGTCGTCATCGATCCTCGACACCGCTGTCTCCAGCAGGCGCGCCGACCCGGCGAACAATTCACCCTTTCCGTCTTTTCTCGCATAAAGGGAAAGCTTGCCGGCATTTTCTGTCGTGCCGAAGCCGGCGACGCGAACCTGGCGACCGGGCGGGGGCAGCGACGCTGGATCAAGTAGGAGCGAGGCGTAGGGGCCCGGCAATGGCCGCGCCAGCTTCAGCAGTGCAATGTCATTGCCAACCGTCATCGGGATCACATCGAGGGCGTCATCGCGCGCCTGATCTGAGGCGAGCGCATAGGCCGCGTCGATCGCACTACGATAGGCTTCGTGCGCGATCACCTGCTCGACAGCAATGCCCTTATCGTCTTCGGCAGCGGTCAGATCGCCAAGGTTGGCAACAACTTCGAGCCGGCCCTCGTGCGGTTCACCTGCCGAACTGCGAACGAACCCGGCAAGGCTGCGCGTGTGTTCAGGGATGCAATGGGCAGCTGTCAAAACCCAGCGTCGGAAATCAGCGTGCCGCCGCAAAAATACTTCGATACGCCGCCATTGGCAGCGTGCAAACGCAGCGCCACTTGCCCAGGCCAGTCGCGAGGATTTGCGACATCTCCGCCGACGATCTTGCTGCGCTCTGACCGGCAGCGCGGCGCATCTGACATCGGCGCAGCGGCTTTAACTTTGGCGGGCTCGGCTGAAGCGTCCGATGCCGTTTGGGTTGCGCCAACGACGAGTGCGGCGAAAAAAATAGAGGTTCGCCCGACCGTACTGCACCTGGCGACCAACATACGCGTCTCCCTCGAAGCAACCGTGAGAAAAAACTACTACGTTAACTCACCACATCCCACCACATCCCAGGGCGCTTGTGGGCGCTTGTGCGCTTGTTAACTCCGCAGGGCTAGGTCATCGCCAGCGTTGTTTTAGTCTGCCCGCTTCAGTTGGTCTGCCCGGTTGGTTTTGCGAGGGCTATAGCCATCATGGCGGACCGCCACCTTTACGGTGTTTGGCACGCTGCTCGCGTGAGTATTCGAGGATTTCGCTCACGCCGAAGAGGAACAGCATGACGCCGAGCACGACCTCGATCGCCGCAAGCACGCGGGCAAGACTGGTCAGTGGAACGATGTCGCCGTAACCGACGGTGCTGATCGTCGCTGCTGAAAAATGCAGCGCCTCTGGGAACGACAGCGACCGCGGGACGCCGTCGACGCTGAATTGAGGCTCCAACGCGACTTGCGATGTCAGGCAGAAAAGTGCGGCGAACACGATGAGCAGCAACGAATAGAATGTCAGGAACGCAAAAGCCGGCAGCACCAGCGCTGTAATACGCTGAAAGAACTCATCGAATACGAGGCCCGTATCAACAAGGAACACCGCGACATTGCGGGCGAGGCCTGCGACAATCAACGCGATCACCGCCATCGCGACGAGGAACAGAAATTGCGCGTTGCCGAGTTCGCCCTGCAATCGCGACGCCGCGATAACGGTAGCGCCGACGAGCAGCACGGGCAGCAACCAGATTGCCGAGCGGAACGTCGGCTGGCGGATCTGCAGCTCGGATCGCGCCGCCGCCTTGATGTCTTCGCGGCGCCACCAGCAGCCCGCCACGAAAGCAAGCACTGGCAGCATAAAACCTACCGCTAATGCCACTCGGTCGACGGCGCTAAACAGTTCGTCGACAAACAACGCAAATACCGATGCGTAGACTGCGATCAGATTGACGAAAGCAATCCACAACAGGCGGCTGGCTGGAAACAGGCGCTGCAGGCCGATCGCGGCCAGCGTCGCGGACGCGACGATCGCGATCATCAGTTCAAACTGCCGGCCAGCCGCCGCAACCGCGACGAGCGCCACCAGGGCGAAGGACAGAAACTGGGTCAGCAGCCTGGGTCCCTGATTCCTGGGTCCCTGATTGTCGTGTTTGATCATGGCACCCTGTAGAGCCCGGATACGCGCGCCTACTGGACTGTGACCAGTTTCGCAACACGTATCCAGTTACAGCCCGCCAGAGGCGAAGCTTTCGATGCCGGACTTTAGCCACCCATGCCGGTGTGCCGGCGTATCCAGTCGGCGAATGCCGGGATGCGGGTGTATACGCCGTACGCACCAGGTCGCGCACAGCCATCGCCCCAACTGACGATGCCGATCTGGCGTGGACAGTTGTTGGCGTCGAACATGACGAGCGGGCCACCGCTATCGCCTTCGCAACTGTCCTTGCTGCCATCTTCGAAGCCAGCGCAGATCTGGCCAGGGCCAACGGCCGTCTCGCCGTAGGCGTCCTGGCATGGCACGTCGCCGATGCGTTTCAGAATGACTTCGCGCAGGCGATCGACGCCGGCTTGAATTTCGCCGCGGCCGTCTTTGCGGGCATAGCGGCTCAGCGAACTGCCTTCCTTCAGGCTGCCAAACCCCGCGACGCCAACGGGCGCACCCGCTGGCGGCACCGCTGCGTGATCCAGCACCAGCGACGCGGTGGCGCCGGTGACCGGCCGAGCGAGCTTCAGAAGCGCGATATCATGACCGACGGTATATGGAATTCTGTCGAGTGCCTTATTGCGGGCTTCGAGTGTGGGCTTGGCATAGGCTTTATCAATCGCAGCTTTATAGACCTCGTGGACGATGATTTCGGCAACGGGGACGCCGGTATCGTCTTCCGCCAGCGTCAGGTCGCCGAGGTTGACGACAACGTCGAGCCTCGCAGCGAAGTCGTCGCCCTGGGAGTTGCGTAATGTTCGCGACAGTCCTCGCGCCTGCTCCGGCACGCAATGGGCGGCGGTCAACACCCAACGATCGCTGATCAGCGTGCCGCCGCAGATGAACCGGGAAATGCCCGCGCCACCGGCTTGCACCCCGTCGGTATGCAAGCGCAAGGCGACTTGGCCCGGCCAGTTCCGAATATTCGCAGCGGTTCCGTTGACGATTTTCGGCCTTTCCGTGCGACACGCCGGTTGCCGGGCAGAACTGCTGGTTTGTGCCTCGATCGGCCCGGACACCACCAAAACGGCAACGCCCAAAAAAGTGACGCGTTTGAGACAGGAGGTCGCCCGCTGGGCGGTGGTGATCAACATCGTAAGCCCCACGCAAAAAACGTCGAAATCTCGCCAGACATCACCATAGAACGCGATTTCGGTAAAGCTCGCGCCGAGTTCGATCGCGACATTGCTGGTAGGTGGTGCGCCAGAGCAGCCGCTCGAAATCTGCTATAGCCCTTCCGCTTTAAATGGAATCGCGGAAGGACTCTAACTTATTGGTTTGTCGTGCTTCTTTTCGGAAAAACCGGTTCCCACTTTTCCGGAAGCACTCTAAAGCTGCGTCCCCACCATGCCTGTTAGAAACAGCTCCAGGCAGGGCGTCATGTGGTGGATGTGCTCGGGCGGGGATTGCCATTTGCGAGCTTCGGCCTGGGCGGGGTGGTCGATCATCGACGACTGGATCAGAACGGTGCGCATGCCGAGCGCGTGGGGCACTTCGAGGTTGTGCGGCATGTCCTCGAACATCGCCGCTGTCGTCGCCGAGACTTCATGGCGCGCGACAAATGCATCGAACGCGTCTGCACCCGGCTTTGGCCGGTAGCCCGTCGTCACGATATCGGCGATCCCGTCCATCAGGTCGAGCACGCCGATCTTGGCCGCCACCCGTTCGGCATGGGCGACCGTGCCGTTGGTGAAAATCAGCTTGCGGCCGGGCAGTTTCTCGATTGCCGAACGCAGGCCCGGCGCCTCCGCCACGACCGAGAGGTCGATATCGTGGACGTAATCGAGGAACGCATTGGGGTCCATTTTGTGGACCGTCATCAGACCGTTGAGCGTGGTTCCGAACTGCCGATAGTAGGTTTTTTGCAAGTGCCGTGCGTGCTCGAATGGCACACCCAGATACCCCGCAATGAACTCGCCCATGCGCCGGTCGACCTGTGCGAACAAGTTGCACTCGGACGGGTAGAGTGTGTTGTCGAGGTCAAACACCCACGTATCGACGTGGGAAAAATTGCTACCGTAGGTTTTCAATCGCCACCAGCCGCAGGGTCAAGCTTCGTCGAGCCTATGCAGCGGCCTAACCGATCCGTTCGCCGACTTCAAATTTTGCCCGGACACGATCTTCAGAATTTGCCCAAACGTCGTCTTTCAATGACGCGAGGTCCTCGGTGTGACCCTTCAGGATCGCTGCATGGTCGTCGAAGTTATCGGAGTGCTGATTGGCCGTGGCCTGCAAGCTGCCGACGGTCGTTTCAAGGCGATTGAGCTGGAGGTTCAGCGAGACGAACGACTTAGCGCCGAGCTCGGTCAGGCTTTCGACATCGCGCTTCAGCGGAGCCGTCGCCGCGATGTGCCGCGCCAACGTCGTTTCCAACGCCTCTACGCGTTCTTCGAGAGACGGCATCCCTGACCTCCAACTCGTACTCTGTGCCGTTGACTTTGACACACCCCACGTGCAAGTACTCAGAACATATCGCGTACAAAGCAACGATATTGGCGGGAAGGCCGCTTTTATCCGCCTTTCTTCCCGCGCGACCGCTGGCCAACCAGTGTGCCGACGCCGTGTTCGGTGAACAGCTCGAGCAACACGCAGTGGGGCACCCGGCCATCGATGATCACGACGCCATCGACGCCGGCTTCGACCACTTCGATGCAGCCCTCGATTTTGGGAATCATCCCGCCTGTGATCGTGCCGTCCTTGATCATCTCGCGCGCCTCTTCGATCGACAGACGGCGGATGAGCTTATTGTTCTTGTCGAGAACGCCCGGGACGTCCGTCAGCAAAAGCAGGCGCTTGGCTTTCATCCGCGCGGCAAGCGCGCTGGCGAACGTATCGGCGTTGATGTTGAGCGTCTCGCCCTCACGCGTCATGGCCACCGGCGCGATGACCGGGATGAGGTCCGACTTCGAGATGACATCGACGATGTGGGGGTTCACCTCCAGCGGATCGCCGACGTAGCCGATGTCTATGGCCTTGAGCAGGTTCGAGTCCGGGTCGGGCAAGTGCGTGATCTTTTTGGCGATCATCAAACTCGCATCCTTGCCGCAGATGCCGACCGCCTTGCCACCCTGCCGGTTGATCGCCGTCACGATCTCCTTGTTGATGGCCCCGGCGAGCACCATCTCGACCACGTCGACGGTCGGCTTGTCGGTGACGCGCAGGCCCTGCACAAAGTCAGACTTGATCTCGAGCTTTTTCAACATCGCCGCGATCTGCGGCCCACCGCCATGCACCACGATCGGGTTCACGCCGGACAACTTGAGATAGACGATGTCCTTGGCGAACGCGTCCGCTAGCGCCTGATCGCCCATGGCGTTCCCGCCAAACTTGATCACCACGGTTTGTTCGTCGTAGCGGATCAAGTGGGGCAAGGCTTCGGCCAGAATGCGCGCTTGAACGTGCGCCGAAATCGTCTCGGTCCCGTTTTCTGCGGGGAAAGACGCTGGAAAAGATCCATCAGCGTGTGGCGTATCCCGGTCGTCATGCGCCATTATACGGTCTCCGTTCCGCGCTTACGTCGTGAGGCATCGGGGCATGGTAGTGTGGCCATGCAGCCGGGTGGGTTTAGGCGTTCGTTGGCACTGCCACAACGCCAATCGCGCCTCGAAGGCAATGCCGCCTCAATGGTGCTATCTTCGAGGCCGCCGAGTTGGATTGCAACAGGTCGGACAGGGCGCATGAGTACATAGCGCCGTAGAGAGGGCAGCAATGGCCGTTATCGTCGATGAACTCCGACGAATTCCGATGTCGCAACGTCTCGTGGCGACGTTGGCCCTAGCGGCTGAGTTTGCTCACGCCCAGCATCATCCCGACGTCTCGCTCGAACATCTGCTGATGGCGCTGACCGATGACGGTGACGCCGGGCAGGTCCTAGGCGCGAGCCATGTCGACGCGGCCCTGCTCAAGGCCGACGTTTCGCAGTTCTTGAGCGGGCTGCCGTCGGTCGGGCACGCCACCTCGATCGAGAAACTTCAGATCGCGCCCGACCTGCGCCGCATCCTTGAAGCCGCAGCTGCTGCTGCTAGTCAGGGCCGCCGCCGTGAAATCAACGGTGCCATCGTGTTGGCGGCGATCGTTGGCGATGGCAAGTCGTCGGCCGCCCATATGCTGCGGGCTCAAGGCTTGACCTTCGAGGAGGCGATCAAAGCGCTGCAGCGCGCGATGGCGGCCTCGGCGCCGCCTCCGCAGGCCGACGCAGAGGATATCCTGGCGACGGCGCGTGCGCGGGTCCAGAACCGCAGCATGCCGGGCATTGCAGAGACACATCCGACAGCGGGCCGACCGGCCAAGGCCTCGCCAGCGACGGTCACAGACGTCCGGCCGGATGAACCATCCGCACCAATGGTATCGGCCAGCCAGGAACCGGCCAAGCCGCCACAGCCAGTCGAGATACCGCCCCCGAACGAGCCGCAGCCTCAGGTGGAGCCACCGCCCACAGAGCGCCCACCCCAGGTGGAGCCACCGCCAGCTCATCCGCCGCAACTGAGGTCAAAAATCGCGATCGACGATTTTCGCGATGCCATGTCGACCGAACTCGATGCAACGGACCATAATGCGGCTGACCAGGGTGCATCACGGACGGACCCCGTCGTCAGCGCGGTGCGCGACCGGGCACCTAGCCCGGTCACGGTCGAGCAACCCAGTCGCACCGACGCGCCATTCCAACCGCCGCCATCGGAGATGGTGACGGTACCGTGGCCGTCCGAAACGACGATACAGAACGGTCCGGACGGGGCCTTTAGCGACGCGGGCTTCGGCGCCGCCGAGTATGGGGACGCGTCGAAGTACGGCGATGGGGACGGGGCTGCCAGCGCGCCCGATTATCCTGAGGCTGCGCCACCTAGCGCCGCTCCCCCAACGCACACAATGCCGTACGACGCGACCGACTCGCAACTGGCTGAGCCACAACTGTCGTATCCAGCTCCGCCGCCGATCCTTCGGCCGCAGCCGGAAGTGATCGCATCGCCCCATCGCTGGGACAACGATCCCCCGCGCGAGGACCTCATACCAGTCGAACGCCCAAGCGCTCAGCCGATGGCTTCAACGCCGCTTCAACGGCCCCGGCCGCCAACGCCCCAGCCCGGCTCGCGATGGCCGGCGCCCGTCGGGCCTGCTTGGCAGCAGGAACCAGCCCACCAATTCGGACCAGATGCGACCGTTGCGCCGCCGCCGCTGCCGCCACCCGTCTTGATCGATTCTGAGCTGATTTACCCCGCAGCCAGCGCGGCCATGGGTGACTACGGCGAACGTCCTGCGGGATTGCCCGACGGAATGGGCGATGCCGCACATTGGACCGACACCAACGTTGCCGCTGGGTCATTCCCGCCACCACCCCCGTTGCCGCTCGCTGACAGAACAGCTGCGTATCGCGTCGGACCTGCGCCGTCTGCCGGGACATCTGGTGGCGCGCGTGACCACGACTTTGGCCCGGATCTCGCCCCTCTCGACGCATATCCATCGCCAGGAAATGCAGACCTGGGAAATGCAGTCCTGGGCAATTCAGACCTGGGCCACGGCGGATCGGATTTCGGCGGTATCGATTATGACGGGGTGCGTCGCGTCGGTGCGAATTATGACGGTTCGAGCTACGACGGGTCGGGCTACGACGGGTCGAGCTACGACGGGTCGGGCTACGGCGGGTCGGGCTACGACGGCCAGGACTTTGCTCGACCTCTCGAAGCGGCAGCCAATTATGACCGGCAGGATTTCGCTCCGCAGCCGGGCCGATCGTCAAGCGGCCTAACATCAATCGGCCTAACATCAATGGGCCTGGCGCCGGGCGACCTGCCACCCGCACCCCTGGTCGAAACTCTCCCTCATCAATCGGCCCCGATGGCGCCGCTCACGATCGAAGGCGGCGACACGCGCAGCCGCCGCGTGCCAATCGACCAAGCCGTGGCTGGACAACTTGTCGAAAACGTTCCGCGGCGAATGCGCGCTGGTTATCCGTCCCCGGTCGAAGTCCGCATCGCCAAATCAGACGCTAGGCGCCTGCTCGACGGCATCGAGGGAGCTCAGCACTACGGCCATGGTGCGGCGGCCCCGGCGCTATCGGTCAAGCTGCGAGCGCCCGATGGCGGTTTCATCATCGACGGCCTGTCGCGGGAAACGCAATGGATCGAAAGTGGTTTTGAAGCTGGCGGTGATCCGGCCCAGTGGCGCTGGACCGTGACACCGGTCAAATCCGGCCGTCGGCGGTTGCAGCTGCTAATTGCGGCGCGCACCACGGACGCGGCTGGCGCGGCTTTCGACACCATGCTTCCAGACCAAGTCGTCGAAGTAACCCTCGGCGCCAACTATGGCGGGATGTTCGCCACCGCGCTGACTTGGTCGGCAATCGCCATCACCGGTGGAGTCATCGCCCGATTTGGCGACAAGATTTACGATCCGATGGTCGCGAGCGTCATTCAATTGATCCGTTAAGTCTTACCGGTCGCCTGATAAAGGTGTTCACATATCCACCGGCTGTCCGCGTTCGGCGAGAAGCCGAGCCATCTCGGCCCGCAGGGCATCAAGGCCGGTGCCAAGCTCAGACGAGGTCGCGATGACCTCTGGAAAAGCTGCTGGATGCTTGGCGATCGCCACGCGCGTTTCATCCGTCACTTTGGCCAGCGCGTGCGGATTGAGCTTGTCGCCCTTGGTCAGCACCACTTGGTAGGAGACGGCCGACGTATCGAGCAGTTCCATGATGGTACGGTCGATCGCTTTGATGCCGTGCCGGCTGTCGATCAGCAGGAACACGCGCGCCAGAACCGCCCGGCCGCGCAGGTAGTCCTTGACCAGCGCGGTCCACGAATCGACCTTGTCTTTCGGGGCCTTAGCGAAGCCGTAACCCGGCATGTCGACGAGATATACGTTCGGCTGTTCTGGCCGATAATAGTTGAGTTCTTGCGTGCGCCCCGGCGTATTCGACGTCCGCGCCAGCTTGCCGTTGATGAGCGTCGCGTTGATCAGGCTCGACTTGCCGACATTCGAGCGGCCCGCAAATGCGATCTCGACCCGCTCGGGATCGGGCAAAAACTCGAGCGATGGAACGCTTTTGACGAACGTCCAAGGACGCCCGGCCAGACGCTGCCCTGCCGCTAAAAGATCGGCAGCGATGTCGGCGTCCGAACGCCTTACAACCATCACCGAGCCGACCGATCAAAACGGAAGAGCCGCCGGAGTGGGACCATCACTGCGGTGTCTCGGTTTTTTTGCCGCGTAGCGACCTACGAAGCCTTTGATGTCGGACCACTGTTTGGTGATGTTTTCACGGAACGGCACTTCGACATCGAGCTTTTTCATGATGTAGACCTGCTGAGCGATCGACAGCACGTTGTTGACGGCCCAATAGATGACGAGGCCGGCTGGCGCTGTCGCCAGCATGATCGTCAGCATCGGCGGCATAAACGCGAAGACCTGCTGCTGGATCGGATCGGGCGGCGGCGGTGAGAGCTGCATCTGGAGCCACATCGTGATGCCCATCACGATCGGCCAGATGCCGAGTACGAGATAGTCCGGCACCGCATAAGGCAGCAATCCAAACAGGTTGAACAGCGACGTCGGATCGGGCGCCGAAAGATCCTTGATCCAGCCGTAGAACGGCGCATGCCGCATATCGATGGTGCCGTTCAGAACCTTGTACAGCGCGAAGAAAACCGGGATCTGCAGCAGAACGGGCAGGCAGCCAGCGAGCGGATTGATACCGGCCTTCTGGTACAGCGCCATCAGCTCCTTGGCCTGTTTTTCTTTATCGTCTTTGTAGCGTTCCTTGAGGCGCTCCATGTCCGGCTGGACTTTTTTCATCTTCGCCATCGAGGCATAAGACGCGTTAGCCAACGGGAAGAACAAAAGCTTGACGATCAGCGTCACGCCGATGATCGCCAGACCGAAGTTGCCAACCGCGCCATAGATCCAATCGAGCAGATAGAACAACGGCTTTGTAATAAAGTAGAACCAACCCCAATCGATCATCAGGTTGAACTTCGAGATGCCGAGCGACTTCTCGTAGGCATCGATGACTTTGACGTTCTTCGCGCCGGCATAGAGGCTGCTGGCGGCCTCTGCCTTGGCGCCTGGAGCGATCACCATCGGCGCCATCTCGAAGCGCGCTTCGAATTGGTCCGTTTCCGAGGGGATGCGGCGCTTGTCGACGGCGAATGTCGCCGAGAACTTTTCCGTTTGCGGCGGGATCAGCGCGGCCGCCCAGTATTTGTCGGTGGTGCCGAGCCAGCCACCGGTCAGATCGCGCGTCGTATCGCGGAAACCGGCTCCCTTATCGTCTTTGGAGGCGAAACTCGCATAGGTCTGCTCGACGAGCCCCTTCTCGCCGACCCAGCCGATGAGACCTTCATGGAGCACATAAGTCGAGAGATCGACCGCTGGGCCGTCGCGGAAAATGCGACCAAACGGGCGCAGCCCGATCGCCTGTCCGGTGTTGTTCTGCACCGTATTGGTAACGGTGAACATGTAGTTCACGTCGACCGCAACCTTGCGGCTGAATATGAGGCCCTCACCGTTGTCGAAGCGCAGCTCAATCGGAGTTGCCGGCGTGAGTGCCGCCGCGCCGACGCTCGCCCACACGCTTTCGCGATTGGGCAGCTTGACCGTCGTGCCGGGCTCGGCCGCCCAGCCGAAGTCGGCGAAATACGCCAACGGCGCTTCGGTCGGCGAAAACAGAACGATCTGCGGGCTCTTAGGGTCGACCTTTTCGTGATAGTTGACGAGGCGGAGATCGTCGATGCGCCCACCTTTGAGGCCAATCGACCCTTCAAGCGTCGGCGTTTCGACTTTCACGCGTGGTGATAGCCCAATCGCGACATCGCGGGTCGAAGCCCGAACAACGCGCCCGCCAGATGCAACGCTTCCCGCCAAAGGCGCCGTGACCGGCGCCGTAGCTTCGCCGGTTGCTCCAACGGTTGCAGACGGAGGCGCTCCCGCCGCTGTGCCCGGCGCGACCGCAACGCCAACGGGGCCAGCTTGCTCAGCCTTGATCTTTTGTTCAAGCTTTTGACGCTCGCGGGCCTCGCGCATGGCGGGCTCCGCGATAAAATATTGCCAGCCCATGATGACGGCCAACGACAACGCGATGGCCGTAATCAAGTTCGTGTTGTTGTCGTCGGGACGTGGTCTCATGGGCCTGCGGCTCGAAGGGGGGCGGGGCGGAGTGCGCGAATGTCTGCGTCGTCATCGTGCGGTGCACTAAGGCGGTTGCGTCGCGATAGGCTATAAAACTCTCACGCGCGACCCCAATCGGGAACCGCGCGCCTGATTGCGGGGGTGTGATCGCAGATCGCGCGTCACCAAGCGAGAACTCAACTGTCACACCTTCGACGTTACGGCCATAATCGGCAGTTGCCGGCACTATCGCGGTCCCCGCCGCCGAGTATCAGGGCGTTCCGGCACCCCATCGCCAGCCGGAACTGGTATCGCGACCCTCGGCTTGACCTGAGCCGTAGAGCCCTTTCCGGAAGGCTTGCGCGAACCGCCATTATTACCCGGCTTGCCTTTGCCACCACTGGCCACTCGCCGCAGCGCTTCTGCCAGGTCGGTCTTGAGTGCTGCGAAGTCTTGATCAAAGGCAGGAGATCGCGCGACGACAACGTAATCCATGTCGGAAGCCGCATGGGTTCCCGCAAGCTCCCGCAGTGCGGATTTCAAACGCCGCCGGATTCGATTGCGGACGACCGCATTACCGAGCTTTTTGGTGATGGTGAACCCGAACCGAGGGCCATCAGGGTCAGTCTGCAACTGACCAGCCGTCTGAATGGCTGGTTGGTCGACCGCGTCTGTGGGCACTCGCCGTTTGCCTTCAAGGACAAACCCGGCCAAGGCAGCACGTCCGCCACCGCGAACGCGCTGAAACTCCGCCCGCGATTTCAACGTCACAATGCCAAGCGGCAGCGGATTTTTCTCTAACGCAGGGTTCATGACGCAGGGATCATGACGGCTCGCGTTCCGACGCACCATCTCGTGCTGCTTCAGTCTCGGCTGCGCGGCTGTTTGATCGCCTTCCGATTACGCGGGGCGTCAGGCGGAGAGCCGCTTGCGACCTTTGGCCCGTCGGCGGGCCAGAACGCGGACGCCGCCGGGCGTCAGCATGCGCTTGCGAAAGCCGTGGCGGCGTTTGCGCACGAGGCGGCTTGGCTGATAGGTACGCTTCATGGTCGTCTCCGTATCGTCGTCGTGTTTGGCCCCGAACGAGGCCGGAATTTCAAAAGTTTCGCATGTGACTCGCGGTTCCACGACCATTTCGGTCGCACGAACGATCGGCGCAGCATGGAAATCTGATATTGCGAAGTCGCGGCGTATAGGCGTTAGGCCTAGCAAAGTCAAACTCGACCGACAACTTGACCAGACACTCAGTCCGCTATCTGCCCGTTTCGGGGGGAATCCTCGTCGACTTGAGATACTTTGGCCACGAGTGTGTATGTGATGCACATTGGTAAGCCCTCGTTAAAGGTCGCCCCCGCCCGATGAGCCTCCCCAAAAGCGACGCCGATCATCATGAACAACCCGACAATAGCCCACCGGATCGCAGCCAGCCGAACCCAGCTGGATCGGGGGCCGGATCGGGGGCCGGGCGTCTGTTGTGGGTCGCGTTGGTGCTCGCCATTGCGATCGCGGCAGCCGTGCTGCAAGCCGACGCCGTCGTGTCGTACAAGACGCTCGGGCTCAACTATTCGGCAATTTTGGCGTGGGTAAACGCCAACCCGATCGCCGCAGTCGCCGCGTATGCGGCACTGTATCTGACTGTCGCAATGCTATTCTTGCCTGGAAGCAGCCTGTTCGTGCCAGCTGCCGGACTGCTGTTCGGCGCCTGGGTGGGTCCGTTCGTGGCGTGGTTTGCCTCGATGCTGGCAGCAACCGCGGCTTACGTCGTCGCGCGCTTCTTCGCCATGCGGATACTGCCTGATCATTGGCCACTTCTGGCTCGGTTGCGCAGCGGCTTCAAACGGCGCGCCCTTGGAACGATGCTGTTCTTGCGCCTGACGCCCGGGCTCTCGTTCGCCATGTGTAACGCCGCGCCAGCTGCCCTCGCGGTCCCGTTCAAGACCTATTTTCTCGGCTCGGCAATTGGCCTCGTGCCATCACGGATTGCTTTGGCGATGGCCGGCGCTGGCATGGGTACGGTGATCGAGGCCGAGAATACCAAGTACAGCGCTTGCCTCGCAGCAAACCTCGGTCGCGAGACCGTCTGTCCCTATTCCATCGCGGCGGCGTCACTTCTGACGCCGGAAACTGCGGCGGCCCTTGTCGCGCTGGCGATTCTCGCGTTGTTACCGCTACTGATAGATGGCTTGCCATCAGCATTGCGCCCACCCGATCGCTCACCCGTCGATCGCTTACCGAATGGCACGCCCGGGAGCACCGAGAGCACCGATGATGTTGAAGAAAAGCCCGCCCGACGCCCGTGACGAGACGGCGCCTGACGGCGAGTATCTGAAGCCAGCACTCTGCGTGCTTGGTGCCGGGCCCGCGGGCCTGGCGTTCGCGATCGCTGCAGCATCCTGCGGCGAGCAGGTCGTCCTCATCGAAAAACACAAGCCCGGTGGTACGTCGTTGTCCTACGGCACGGTGCCTTCTGCGGCGTTGGCTGCATCTGCCGAAGCCGCTGCCGGATTTCGCAGCGCTGCTGGATTTGGCATCGGCGCGTTCGAGCCGGTCGTCGACTGGCCCAAAGTCGCGGCCCGCACCCGCGAGACCATTGCCGCTCTCGCCCCCAATGCTTCGGCAGAGCGCCTGTCCGGGCTCGGCGTCCGGGTCATCGCGGCCGCTGGCCATTTCATCGACCAGAAGACGCTGGCCGCTGGCGAACACCGCATCGAAGCCCGACGGTTCGTCATCGCGACGGGGACCTCTCCGGCCATGCCCGACATCAAGGGGCTCCGCGAATTGCCGGTCTTTACGACGGAGTCGATCTTCGACAATCGTGAGCCGATCGACCACCTCGTCGTGATCGGCGGCGGCGGGGCCGGATGCCAGCTGGCCCAGGCCCACCGCCGCCTCGGCGCGAGAGTTACCGTGATCGAGCAAGGCCGCATTCTCGCTCGCTTCGACCCGGAGTTGACCGAAGTCGTGCGCAACGGCCTCACCGCCGAAGGCATCAAAATCCACGAAAACGCAAGGGTCGAAGCGGTCGCCGGTGCCCCGCGCCGGATCGACGTTCAAGGCCTGATCGACGGCAAGCCCGCCCGCATCGAATGTTCGCACGTGCTGATCGCTTGCGGCCGCAAGCCGGTGATCGCCGATATCGGCCTCGATCTCGCCAAGGTGGCCGTCACGTCGGACGGTGTGAAGGTCGATCGCCGACTGCGCACGTCGAACCGGCGGATTTATGCCATCGGCGACGTGACAGGCCATCCCCATTCCAACCAGCGCGCCGAGTACCACGCCCGTCAACTCGCCACCGCCCTTGCCCTTGGTCGGACGGCGCCGGTCGATGGCCGGACGATCCCAGTTGCGATCTACACGGATCCTGAACTCGCCCAGGTCGGGCTGACGGAAGCCGAAGCACGCAAATTCTACGGCCGCATCGAGGTCCACCGTTTTCCGCTGCGCGAGAACGTCCGCGCCGTCGCCAGCCGTCGTAGCGATGGCCACATCAAGGTAACGGCAGACCGATCCGGGCGTATTCTCGGGGCGGGCATCGCATGCCGGTCGGCCGCCGAGTTGATCGACGTGTGGTCACTCGCCATATCGAAGCGTATGACGCTGGCCGACATGGCGGGATGGCTCGCGCCGCACCCGACATTAGGCGAGATTAACCGCAAAGCTGCTACGCACCGTCCAACGACCATCTCACGGTATTCGGCCAGCCGCGCCTGGGGCAAACTGTTGGCTCGGCTGGGTTAACGGACCATTTGAGACCGGTTCCGGCACGACTGTAGCGACCTGATAATTTGAGCGAGGTGACCCCGTCGTGGCTCGGGACGGAAGTGAGCATCCGGATGCGACGCCTGAGCCGCACCCAGCGTCGGCGCCAGATGCACAACCGCGCGCAGGCCAGATCAGCGATCCACTTGCCGGTCTGCTGCTTCGTTTGCCGTCTGCGCTGAACGGCCTGCAGGCCCGGCTGCTGCTCATGACGGCGATATTCGTCATGCTCGCCCAGCTTTTGATATTCGTGCCGACGCTCGCAGCTTTTCGCCTCAACTGGCTCGACGAGCGTCTGCAAGCGGCCCAACTCGCCGCAGTCGCCGCTGACAGTTACCCCGGCGGCGCTGTCCCGTCAGGCGTCCGCGCAGAATTGCTGCGTACAGCACAAGTCAAGGCGGTGGCGTCGCGCAGCGGCGGTTTGCGGCGGCTCGTTCTGCCGGTCGACGACGATATGAAAATCGATGCCCACTTCGACCTTCGTCAATCGCCCGACAGCTGGGTTGGTCAGACGCTGTCGGAGCTATCGCTGTACCGCGATACGATCGCGACCCTGCTGACACCCGACCGGACCATCCGTGTTCTTGGCCAGATCGGCGAGGACGCCAACGACCTGATCGAGATCGTCCTGCCCGAGGCGCCGCTTCGAGCCGCGCTCGTCAAACAGACGTGGTCAATCTTTTGGGTCTCTGTTCTGATTTCGCTGTTGTCTGCGACGCTTGTCTACCTGTCGATCTACTGGCTCATTGCCCGTCCGATCGAACGTCTGTCGCGCAATATGCAGGCGTTCAGCCGCAGTCCGGAAGACCGCAGCCGCATCATCACGCCGTCCGGGCGGTCGGACGAGATTGGCACCGCCGAAACTGAACTCAAGGCGATGCAGACCGAACTGTCCGACCTCTTAGCGCAGCGGGCGCGGCTTGCGGAGCTTGGCCTCGCCGTCAGCAAGATCAACCACGACCTGCGCAACATGCTGTCGTCGGCTCAGCTCATTTCCGACCGTCTGACGGCGATCCCCGATGCGACGGTCCAGCGGTTTGCGCCCAAGTTGATCGCATCGCTCGACCGCGCCATTGGCTTTTGCAACGAGACGCTCCAATTCGGCAAACCGACAGAAGCGACGCCGCGACGCGAGTTGTTGCTGTTGGCGCCGATCGTCGAGGAGGTCGGCGATGGTCTTGGCCTGCCGCGCGACGGCGCAAGCGAATCGGGCTCCGCCGATTGCCGGGCGATCGAATATGTCAGCGCGTTCGATGCCGGATTACGGGTCGATGCCGACCCTGACCATCTGTTCCGGATCCTGGCAAACCTCGTGCGAAATTCCGTTCAAGCCATCGAACATGAGGCCGAAAGCGGCGCGGGATTCAGCTCCTCGCCTTCTGGCCCCTCGATCGGTCCGGGCCGCATCACCGTCACGGCAACACGCGAACACCGCCGCACCCTGATCGAGGTCCGCGACAATGGACCGGGCATCCCGGAAAAATCGAGAGCGACGTTGTTCCGGGCCTTCCAGTCGTCTAATCGCAAGGGCGGTACCGGCCTCGGCTTGGCGATCTCAGCCGAACTTGCGGTTGCCCACGGTGGCCGGTTGCGTTTGCTCGACACGGAACACGGGGCAGCCTTTGTACTCGAGATACCCGATCGGACCGTGTCGTGATGCTATCGTGCGATTGCGTCAGGTGACACCATGTCTGTTGAACTCGCCTATTCGAAACGCCGCGGCCAGAGGTAGCCATGCCACTCGACGACAGCCCCGAACACAACCGCGAACCGTCGCTCAATGTCCTTGGCCAACGGCTGGAGACGTGTTCGCGCGCGCCCTTGACCGGCTTTTTCCGCGATGGCTGCTGCGAGACCGGCCCGCATGACGCTGGTCGCCACGTTATCTGCGCCGAGGTCACAGCCGACTTCCTGGCATTCTCGAAGTCCCGCGGAAACGACCTCTCGACCCCGCGCGAAGAGTACCCGTTCGCCGGTTTGAAACCAGGCGATCGCTGGTGCCTGTGTGCGGAGCGTTGGCGCGAGGCGTTGCTTGCTGGGATGGCGCCGCGCGTGGTGTTGCGTTCGACCCACATGGCAGCGCTGCGCACCGTCACGCTGGACGACTTGAAGCGTCATGCGTTGGACCTCGTGTGATGGAGACCACCAGCCCCTCCGACGCACTTGGCTCCGACGCACTTGGCTCCGACGCACTCGGCTCCGACACACCAGCTTTATCCAACCGCCCGATCCCGTTCGACAACAGCTACGCCCGCTTGCCGGAGCGGTTCTATGCCCGGCTCCCGCCGACGCCGGTGCGGGCGCCGAAGTTGATCAAGGTCAACGCTGGCCTTGCCGCTGAACTCGGGATCGATCCGGCGTGGCTTGCATCGCCTGACGGGGTGGCGACGTTGGCTGGCAATCATATCCCCGAGGGTGCCGAGCCAATTGCGACCGCGTATGCTGGCCACCAGTTCGGTGGCTTCGTGCCCCAACTGGGCGACGGCCGCGCGATCCTTCTCGGCGAAGTGATCGGCCGCGATGGCATCCGTCGCGACATCCAATTAAAGGGCGCCGGGCCGACGCCGTTCTCCCGTCGTGGCGATGGCCGGGCAGCGCTCGGCCCGGTGCTGCGCGAATACATCGTCAGCGAGGCGATGGCCGCGCTCGGAGTTCCAACGACCCGAGCCTTGGCCGCCGTGACCACCGGAGAGCCGGTGGTGCGTGATTACGTCGTCCCCGGCGCCGTCCTGACCCGCGTCGCCCAAAGCCACATCCGCGTTGGAACGTTCCAATATTTTTCCGCGCGCGGGGATACCGACGGCCTGCGCGTGCTGGCTGATCACGTCATTGCGCGCCATTATCCTGATGCGGCGGCTGCATCGAACCCCTATAGCGCCCTGCTCGATGCGGTCGTTGCCAAGCAAGCGGCACTTGTCGCGAGCTGGATGCACGTCGGCTTCATCCACGGCGTGATGAACACCGACAATTGCCAGATCGCCGGAGAGACAATCGACTACGGCCCGTGTGCGTTCATGGACAACTATCACCCGGGCACCGTTTACAGCTCGATCGATCACAACGGGCGTTATGCTTACGGTAATCAGCCGCGTCTCGTGCAGTGGAACCTCGGCCGTCTTGCCGAGGCGATGTTGCCACTGCTCGCGGCGGACGAGAGTGCGGCAACGGCTGAGGCGCAAGGCGCCGTCGATGCCTTCGCTGCCCGTTTTGACGCGGCATACTGGTCCGGCTGGGGCCGCAAGCTCGGGCTCATTGAGGTGCGCGAAACCGACCGGCCACTGGTTTTGACGCTGTTTGGCGCGATGGCGGAGGGCCACGCCGACTTCACGCTGACGTTCCGCCGCCTTGCGGAAGCCGCTTACGGCGGCAGCCCCGGTGAAGCCGCCTTTGCGTCGCTGTTCGACGACCCTGCCCGGATCCTCGATTGGCTGCCCGAATGGCGCGAACGGCTCGCCGCCGATGGCGCTGCACCCGTCTGGCGTACCACCGCTATGCGCGCGGCAAACCCGGCGTTCATCCCCCGCAATCACCGCGTGGAGCAGGCAATCACCGCTGCCGTTGAACACGAGGACTACGCCCCGTTCGAACGGCTTGTGGCCGTGTTGGCGCGGCCGTTCGAGGATCAGCCCGAACACGCCGACCTGATGACCCCGCCACAACCGCATGAAATCGTGAAAGCCACATTCTGCGGGACGTAACGTGCGGCCCCAGCGAACCTGGAGCCCAAAAACTGGAGTCCCGCCATGCCGGATATTGCGACCGATACGCCAGCGACCGGTTTACCCAGCGCAACCCATTTACCGCTGGCAACCCGCCGCGAGCACGACCTTATCGGCGACCGGGATGTTCCAGCGGATGCCTACTACGGCATCCATACGTTGCGCGCGCTGGAGAACTTCCCTATCACCGGTACGCCGATTTCGATCTACCCGGGTCTCGTGCGCGCGCTGGCCTCGATCAAAATGGCGGCCGCGCGCGCCAACCACGAATTGGGCCTGCTCGACGCAAAACGCACCGAAGCGATCGTGGCTGCATGCTTCGAGATCCACGGCGGCGCGCTGCGCGACCAGTTCACCGTCGACGTGATCCAGGGCGGAGCTGGCACATCGACGAACATGAACGCCAACGAAGTCATCGCCAATCGAGCGCTCGAGCTCCTTGGCCACGCCAAGGGCGACTATACGGCGTTGCACCCCAACGAGCACGTCAACCTGAGCCAGAGCACCAACGACGTCTACCCAACGGCTTTGAAGATTGCAGCCCACGAGGGCGTGCTCGAACTCGTCGAGGCCATGGCTCACTTGCGGCGAGCGTTCGAGGCTAAATCGGCCGAATTCGCCGACGTCATCAAGATGGGGCGCACGCAGCTTCAAGACGCCGTGCCGATGACACTCGGCCAAGAGTTCTCGACTTACGCCGTCATGTTGGGCGAGGATGAGATGCGCCTCCGCGAGGCCGTCGCCTTGCTGTGTGAGATCAACATGGGCGCAACGGCAATCGGCACAGGCATCAACTCCCACCCCGATTACGCCGCAACCGTATGCCGCCACTTGCGCCACATTACCGGCCTGCCCGTCGTCACCGCGATCAACCTGATCGAAGCCACGCAAGACTGCGGCAGCTTCGTCCAGGTGTCTGGCGTGCTCAAGCGCGTTGCTGTTAAATTATCCAAAATCTGCAATGACTTGCGGCTGCTGTCATCTGGCCCGCGCGTTGGCCTGGGAGAGATCAACCTGCCAGCAGTGCAGGCCGGCTCAAGCATCATGCCGGGCAAGATCAACCCGGTGATCCCCGAAGTCGTCAACCAGATCGCGTTCGAAGTCATCGGCAATGACGTCACGATCAGTTTTGCTGCCGAGAGCGGCCAACTCCAGCTCAACGCGTTCGAGCCGATCATCGCCCACAGCCTTTTCAAAAGCGTCACGCACCTGAAGGCAGGGTGCCTGACGTTGGCCGATCGCTGCGTTGACGGCATCACGGCAAATCGCGAGCATTTGCGCAGCGGCGTCGAGCGATCAATCGGCATGATCACCGCGCTCAATCCCTACATCGGCTACGTCAACGCGACCGAGGTGGCCCAAGCGGCACTCGCATCCGGGCGCAGCGTGACCGAGATCGTGCTTGAACGGGGGCTGATGACCAAAGAGCAGCTCGACGACATCATGCGGCCCGAAGTCCTGACCAAGCCGCGCGCGATCATTGTGCCAGCCACGCTTCGGCCGGTCTGAACCGTCACCGAGCTGAACCGTCGCCGAGCTGAGGCGCGTAACGCTGAGTGTTACGCCACCAAATTTCGGGTTCCGACCTCGTCGTCCAGCCGCTATCAGATGCTGCCCGCGCTTTTGGGGGCAGGCCATCGGATTTTACACGTGAGGCTCATATGCGCTGGATCATCCTGACCACGACCCACCTCGCCACGCTCGCGTTCGGCTTCGCGCTCGGCATCTATTATCTGCCGATCCTGACAGCCCCTCCTGGACCCACCAAAGCCGAAGTCGAAGCCGCGACGAGGTCGGTTGAATTCAAGGGCCGCTTCGAACGCAACCTCAAGGGCAGCGACCCGATCCATTGGGGCGAAGGCGAGGTCATGGTCGGCCGAAGTCAGATCGTCCATGTGGGGAGGCTGGCGCCCGGCCCCGACTATAAGCTGTACCTCGTAAAGGGTTTCGTCGACACCAAGGACGGATTTCTGAAGGTCAAGAAAGACGCCCGGCTCATCGCCGACATCAAAACCTTCGAAGGTTTCATCGCCACCGTACCGTCGGGGACCGATATCGCAGCCTACGATACCGTGCTGGTGTGGTGCGAAGCGTTCAGCCAGTTCATCACAGCTGCGAAGTACCGCTAATTCTCGCCGTCAGATGTCCGCGACATGGGCCAGCTCGATTCTCGCGGGCGAACAACAGTCCGTGACCGTCCCGTGTAGCGCGAAGCACACCGTTGATTTTAAAGGGCTTTGGTTCGCTCCATAAGGATTGCTCTATCCAGCCATAAGACGAACTCGATTGTTCTGATCGGTCTCCTGCGAGATAGTGCCTAGGGCAGACACGAGCTGCACAAGAAACCAAGGAGCAAAATCATGAAGATCTGGAACAAGCCACAGGTTCGCGAGCAGGCCGTTGGCATGGAAGTGACCGCCTATCTCCCAGCCGACATCGACCTGATCTAAATTCAGGGTCGACGCCCGGCGATCCGGGCAAGATCAGGCGGTTGTCGGCGTCACCGGCAGCCGCTTTTTTTGCGTCAAGTTACGCGACGTTTAGCCAATCTAGCCGGAATGGGTTTCCAGGCGAACGTGCTGACGAGGCACGGGCCGGGTAACATCATATCGGTTTCACTGATGGGAAAAATCGACTAAGGCCCGCTCCCGACCCCGAGCCAGAGCGAGCGCCATCCTATGAAATTTTTTGTCGATACCGCCGACGTTGCCGAGATCAAGGATCTGGCTGCGAGCGGCCTGCTCGACGGCGTGACGACAAACCCGTCGCTGATCGCCAAAACCGGGCGTGATTTCAAACAAACGATCGCGGAAATCTGCGCGGTGATCGAAGGGCCGGTCTCCGCCGAGGTGGCGGCGGTCGACGCCGAAGGCATGATCCGCGAAGGGCGAATCCTGGCCCAGATCGCTGACAACGTCGCGGTCAAGGTTCCGCTGACGATGGACGGCCTCAAGGCTTGCCGCGTGCTGTCGGCCGAGGGCACGATGGTCAACGTCACGCTGTGCTTTACGGCCAATCAAGCGCTGCTCGCGGCGAAAGCTGGCGCGACCTTCGTGTCGCCGTTCATCGGGCGGCTCGACGATATCGGCCTCGACGGGATGCAGGTCATTCGCGAAATCCGCGCGATCTACGACAACTATGACGACCTCGCGACCGACATCCTTGCCGCCTCGATCCGCACCGTGAACCACGTCAAAGACGCCGCGATCGCCGGCGCCGACGTTGCAACGATCCCGCCGGCCATTCTCAAAGCCCTGGTCAAGCATCCGCTGACAGACGCCGGGCTGGCGACGTTTATCGCGGACTGGAAGAAGACCGGCCAGACTATCTCGTGATGGAATTCGAGACTTCGACGCTTGTCCTTCTTGTGATGGCGGCGTTCGCCGCGGGTTTCGTCGATTCGATTGCGGGTGGCGGCGGTTTGATCTCGCTGCCCGCGCTGTTGCTTGCTGGCGTACCGCCCATCGAGGCGGTGGCAACCAACAAGCTGCAATCGACGTTCGGCTCAGGCATGGCGGCGTGGCGGTTTTGGCGCGGGGGGCACATCGACGTGTCTTCGCTGCGCCCTGCTCTGGCCGCGTCATTCGTTGGCTCGGTCGCCGGAGCTATGGCGCTGGCGCTGATCGACGCGTCGATCCTGTCGCGGTTCATACCGATCGTACTGGTTGCGATCGCGCTCTATTTTGCACTCGCGCCGTCTGCTGGTGACCTGCCGAGAACGGCGCGCCTGACACCGTTCGCCTTTGCGGCAGGGTGCGCGGCACCTATCGGCTTCTATGACGGTATTTTTGGCCCCGGCACCGGCTCGTTTTTCGCCGCTGCGCTGGTCGCGCTCGCCGGACTGGATCTGCTCAAAGCGACGGCGCACACCAAGGCTCTCAATTTCGCATCCAATGTCGGAAGCCTCGCGGTTTTTTTGTTTGGCGGGCATTTGCTTTATGGGGTCGGGCTGATGATGGCGGTCGGGCAACTGGCCGGCGCGCGGCTTGGAGCAGCGGCTGCCATCAAGAACGGCGCGGGTTTGATCCGGCCGTTGATCGTGGTCGTGACCGTGCTGGTGGCGATCCGGCTGTTGATGCGGTGACTAGAGCCTGTCCGATTGAGATGGAAGCGGCGCGGCTGCGCGCCGCTTCCATCTCAATCGGTAAACAGGCTCTAGAATCATATGCTTAGAGCAGGATTCACGGCTTAGATGGAGCGGATCGGCGAGCCCGATCCGACTCCATCTAAACCGATCCTGCTCTATCTCGGAAAACGGCCGCTCAACGCTCGACGAAGGCGCGCTCGATCACGTAATGTCCGGCTTCGCCGGTATTGCCCTCGACAAACCCGCGACTGTTCAAAATCGCCCGCATGTCGCTGACCATTTGCGGGCTGCCGCACAACATGAGGCGATCGTGCGCGACATCGATCGGGGTCAAACCGAGATCAGCCGTCAACTTGCCCGACGTCATCAGATCGGTCACGCGGCCCTGATGCGCGAACGGTTCGCGCGTGACGGTCGGATAATAGATCAGGCCATGGCGGATGGTTTCGCCGAGCAAATCATCATTCGGCAACTCGTGGGTGATGTGGTCGCCGTAGGCGAGTTCGGCGACGGTTCGGCAACCGTGAACCAAAACGACGGTGCGAAACCGTTCGTAGGTCTCGGGGTCCTTGATGATGCTCAAGAATGGCGCAAGGCCAGTGCCGGTGCTGAGCAGGAAAAGGCGCTTGCCGGGCAAGACATAGTCGAGGACCAGAGTGCCAACGGGTTTGCGGCCGATCAGGATCTGGTCACCCGGGGCAATGTTGCGAAGACGCGATGTCAACGGCCCGTTTGGAACTTTGATCGAGAAGAACTCGAGCTGGTCTTCATAATTGGCGCTCGCCATCGAGTAGGCGCGCAACAGTGGTTTGCCGTCGACCTCGAGGCCGATCATCGTGAACTGCCCGTTGCGAAACCGAAACGCTGGATCGCGCGTGGTCGTGAAAGAAAATAGATCTTCCGTCCAGTGGTGAACGGTCAAAACGCTTTCCGAATTGTGTGCACTCACGCAGTCGTTCTCCCCTCTGACCCTCTTTCGAGAGTGTCAACATACATTGACATTTCGATCGGAGAAAGGGGTTCAGTTGTCGAACAGCTCGATGCTTGGGCCGTCCCGGTCGAAATTTACCTGGCGGACGATTTCGGCCTCGCGTTCTGCGATCGTGCGGCCCGGCGCCGAAGGGCCATAGCTGACGAACGCCTTGCCGATGACGGGATAATACCGCAAGCGCCGCGCCATCGTCCCGCGCAGGTCCTTGGCTGCAATCTCGAGGCCTTCGCGGGCGAAATAGCGCTCGACGAAGTCGGCGTTGGCGTGGCCGAAGTTGCGCGGGCCAAGCAGAATGTTGGCGCCGCCAAAAACTTTGATTTCGAGCCGGGTTCGCTTTGCGCCGCGCGCGATGAGTTCGTTGGTCAGGCGCTCAATGGAATAGCTGCCGTAGCGTAGCACGGTGCTGGGCAGATTGGGGCTGGGAAGATTGGGGCTGGGAAGATTGGGGCTGGGAAGATTGCGGTTCGGAAGGTGCCCGCCCGTCGCGGTCTGGGCGGGCAAGACGAAGTGGTTCATCCCGCCGCAGCCGATTTTTGGATCGCGCATGCAGACTGCAACGCAGGAGCCGAGCAGCGTCGACAGCACCTCATTTGGCCGCGCGCTGACATAGTAGTCGCCTTGGCAAACCGACACGACCATCGCGTTGAGCCGCGTATCGAAGAAGCGACGGCGCTTGGGGTCGCCTCCGTCGATCAGATCGGGGTCGAGATGGGCCGTTGTCTGGCGCTTGTCGAAGTCATCCATGTTCATCGCGAGGCCAAAAGCCCGCTCTCTGTTCCGGGTTGCAACGACCGTCCCTTCGACGGGGCTTCGGCGATGAAGATCGAAAGGTGCTGCAGATCGATCTCATATTGCGATGCACCGATATCCACGGCGGCCTTGGGCATGCCGTAGATCAAGCAGGTGTCGGCAGATTGCGTTGCCGTGATCGCTCCAGCGCGGTGCATCTCGGCCAAGCCTTTTGCGCCGTCGCGGCCCATTCCGGTCAGTATGATGCCGACGCCAGCGGCGCCTGCGGCGGCAGCCACCGAATGAAACAGGATATCGGCGGAAGGTGCCACGCCGGGTTGATCCGTGCGGGGGCGCAAGCGGCAGACATAGCTCGCGCCACGGCGGTCGATCTCGAGGTGTTGGTTGCCCGGCGCGATAACGGCGAGGCCGGGGGCGAGTTCAAGACCGTCTGACGCCTCGCGGACGTCGATACGGCAGGCCAGATCGAGCCGGTCGGCAAACGAGCGGGTGAAGGAGGCCGGCATGTGCTGAGCAATGACAATGGGCGGACAGTCGAGCGGCAGCTTGGGCAGCGCCGTGCGCAGTGCCTGAACGCCGCCGGTTGACGCGCCGATCGCCACGATCCGACCGGCTGGCCAAGCGCGGCGAACGGGCGGCGGGCGAAGGCGGGGCGTCATCGCGCCGACGTTGCGGCCTGGTGACCAGCCACGGGCGGCTGCTTTGACCTTCTCGACGATTTCGATCCCGGTTGCACGCCAATCGTCCGGCGAGCCCGGCGCTGGCTTGGCGACGATGTCGAATGCCCCGATCGACAACGCTTTCAGCGCCGTCTCCGAGCCGTGCCGGGTTCGTGTGGAAACCATGACGACCGGCATCGGCCGCAGCCGCATCAGCCGCTCGAGGAAGTCGAGGCCGTTCATCAAGGGCGTGGCGACGTCAAGCGTCAGAACATTCGGTTCGAGGCCTTTGATGCGTTCGCGGGCTTCGAACGGGTTGCTGGCCGTGCCGACGACCTCGATTGCGGGATCGGCCGACAATGTGAGCTTGAGAAAGCCGCGCATCAACGCACTGTCGTCGACGCACAGGACGCGAATAGGTTTCACGCGATCCTCTCGTATACGCTGCGGCTGACCGGCCGGAAACGACTGGACAGACTGAGGAGGGATTCCGAGTGTCCGCAATACAAAAGGCCGCCAATGCAGAGGACACTGGCGAAGCGGTCGAACAGTTGGCGCTGCGCTGCGCGGTCAAAATAGATGACGACGTTGCGGCAGAATATAACGTCGAACGGCCCCTGGAACGGCCACTCATCGTGGAGGTTAAGCTGTTTGAATGTGACGAGGTGTTTCAGATCTGGGACGATATCGTGGTGCCCGTTGCGCTGATCGGCGGACGGCTCAAGATAGCGATGTTTGAGACCGCTGGAGAGCGGCGCCGTGTCGCTCGGCTCATAGCGGGCCGCAACGGCTGTCGCTAAAACCTCGCTGTCGATGTCGGTGGCGAGGATCTTGACGTCCCAAGCGTGAGCAGCCGATCCTGGACCGGTCCTCTCGTGCGCATTCCTGTCATGCCCGGTCCGAACGTGCCCCGTCGCATCGACCGCCGACAACATGCCATCGACCGTCATCGCGATCGACCACGCTTCCTCGCCGGTCGAGCAGCCCGCCGACCATAGCCGTATCCGCGTCGTCTGTTCGGCGCGTTTGCGGCGGATGATCTCTGGGAGCGCAACATCGCGCAGATGATCGAAGTGGTGGGCCTCGCGGAAGAAGGACGTCTTGTTGGTGGTCAATGCATTGATCAGCGGCTCGATCTCGGCATGGCCGTCTCTACTGTTGAGCAGCCGACGGTAGTGTTCGACCGAGCGCAGATTGAGCGCTTTCAGGCGCTTTTGGACGCGATGCAAAACCATACTGCGCTTAAAGTCGGCGATGACGATGCCGGCATGCTCGTAGGCGAGTCGCCCGAAGAAGTGGAATTGGGCGTCGGTCAGCGCGGGGCCGAGGCTGGCATGTGAGGGCTCTTGGCGTTGCGCGTCGCCGATCGACCCGCCGTTGATGCCGTCTTCCTTGATTCCGTCGCCGATTATTCCGTCACGATCGCCTGCATGTCGCGGCGCTGGTTCCCAATGGCGCAATGTTACCGGCACAGGCCCGCTGTGTCGCGTCAGGTCGCGCGAGCGTAGCGGTCTCATCTGGTGGTCGCGCCGTTCCATGGCAGTTTCAGCGTCCTTGACGATCAGTTTGCGGGAACGTTGGTGAGCGGGTCGATGAGGTTCTCGGTCTCGACCAGAATCAACATTGTACCGTTGTGCGATATCAGCCCCCTGAACAGCGGGCGGTCATTGTCGCCGTCGGCTTGGGGAACCGGCGCGATCTCGATTTGAGGTATGGCGAGGATATCGAGGACGTCGTCGACGAGAAGGCCGATCGCGCGCCCGCCGATCATCGTGATGACGATCCGCTGCGTCGGCAGCAAAACCGTTTCACGACCGCCGAACCTCGCTCGCAGGTCGCAGACCGGCACGATGCTGCCACGCAGATTGATGACGCCACAAATATGCTTTGGAGCGCCGGGAATATACGTGATCGTCTGGGCCATGCGGATCTCGCGCACCGACATGATGTCGACGCAGTAGTGCTGCGCGTCGAGCGCGAACACGACGAACTTCCGGCGCGGCTCTTTGGCGGCGGCGGCAGCCGATCCCAACGTCGAGGTGAGGGGCAGCGTCCCGGCTGGCGGGAGGGGCTCCACGAGCGCCCGGTCGGGCTGATCGACTTGTGATGTGACAGCTATCATGCCGCGTTGAACTCCGCATTGAACGTGACCCGCATCGAGCGCGGCGTGCGGGCGGCCGCCATTGCCGCGCCTCGCACGAGCTGATTGACGTCAAGAATGAGCGCGACATTGCCATCTCCGAGGATGGTTCCGCCGGCAAAACCCGCTGCCGCCAGGGCCGGGTCGCGAAGGCTTTTGACAATAATCTGCTGATGGCCGCAGACCTCGTCGACTACGAGACCGATGACACTGCCGTCGTCGATCTCGGCGAGAACGATCGCGACACGCTCGGACTGCTGCGGGTCGGGGAGACCGAAGCGCTGCGCAAGACTAATCAGTTGGATCTGCTTGCCGCGAACTTCGATGACCTTGCATGAGCCGGGCACGTTGAGGATCGCCGAGCGGCGCACCACCATGCACTCGAGAATGTGTGCAATCGGAAGCAAGTATGTTTCCAAACCGCAGGTCAGCTTCATCGCATCGAGCACGGCGAGCGTCATTGGCAACGAAATGATTGTGGTCGTGCCGATGCCGCAGCTGGAGCGTATCTGAATGTGACCGCCAAGTTTGCGGATGTTTTGATGGACGACGTCCATGCCAACGCCCCGACCGGCGATGTCGGAAATTGTTTTGGCGGTGCTGAGGCCGGGGCTAAAGATCAAGTTGTCGATCGCTGCATCGTCGAGTGCGGCACCTGCGGGTACGATGCCCATCGCGATGGCGCGGCTAAGCACGGCTTCCCGGTCGATACCAGCCCCGTCGTCGGCGACCTCGACGATGATCCGGCTGCCGCGCTGCCGGGCCGACAGGCGGATGGTGCCCTGGGCTGGCTTCCCAGCCGCAAGCCGCACGTCGGGACACTCGATGCCATGGAAAATCGCGTTGCGGACGATGTGCATCAAGGGGTCGGCGAGTTGCTCGACCGTCGTCTTGTCGAGCTGCGTTGTTTCGCCTGACGTGTGGAGCTCGATCTCGCGGCCGAGCTGCTCGGCGCTGTCGCGGGCGACCCGGTGCATGCGGACAAAGATCGTCTGGATTGGTTGAGCACGGATCGCCATCACGCTGTCTTGGAGCGTGCGTGACAGCTTCAAAAGTCCGGTTAGCGCCCGGAACAACTGCGGATTTTGCGTGACGAGGGTTTGGTCGAGGTGCTGCAAGACCATCGCCTGCGCAATTGTTATCTCGCCGACGAGATCGACGAGCCGCTCGACACGCGGCAGCTCGACTCGGATCGAGCCGACGCGACGGTCGCTGCCTTTACCGCGACGGTCGGCGACGTTTTCGCGGTCGTTAGTACGCCGGTCTGCTTGAGTTGGGGGATCGAAGGGCGAGGCTGGGGGCGAATGCGCGGAGACGGAGGCGGAGGCGGAAGTCGGCGCGGAGACGGGTAATTCCACGATCTCGACTGTTGCCGAAGTCGCCGCGAAATCGAACACGGCTGCAACCGTCGCGCGTGGGGCAGACGTCGTGAGGTGGAACGTCCAGCGGAGATACAGAATGGCTGTATCGAGTTCGGCGAACGCGGGCAGGCCTGACACGTCAGCTGACACGGCGAGTTTACCGAGGGCCTTCAAGTTGCGGACGATGGCAATCGGCTCGAGGCCACGCCGAAGAAGCTCGGGCCCGGGCTCGAAGCGTATCCGATATGTCGCTGGCTGCGCTGCGACCGGTCGGGCGACCTCCGGCTCAGTGCAAGAAGGAACGTTCGTTCGTTTGGATGTCGTCGGCCCAACCCTGCGCTTCGCTTGCGCTGGCTTGGTCGTTCGCGTTGCGCGGCGATCGAGTGCGGCCAAAGCCGCCAAGGCGGCGGTCTCGTGGCCATCGGGCGCTTCGCTCCCGCTGCGGGCTGCTTCGGCAAGGTCGGAGAGGATGTCGGTAGCTGACAGAAGCCGCCCGGCCATACTGCGGCTGATCGCAACCCGGCCACTACGGGCGCGGTCGAGTGCGGTTTCGAGGGCATCTGCCAACGCGACCATCCGCGCGAATTGAAACATCGCCGCGCCACCCTTGATCGAGTGGATCGCGCGGAAGGCGGCATCGAGCGGCTCGCGTGACGAAGGCGCGGCGCCGAGCTCGCGCAGGTGCGCTTCGAGGCTTACGAGCAGTTCCTCGCATTCTTGAAAGTAAGTTGCTTTGAAGGGTTCGAGGCTCGACATACGATTGCCCGTTGGAGCCGTTTTGGAGCGGCTCACTGGAGGACGGACTTGACGACGCGGATCAGATCTTCAGGAACGAACGGCTTCAACAGCCAGCCGGTGGCGCCAAGATCGCGGCCGATCAGGCGCATGTCCTCCGAGCTTTCCGTCGTCAGGAACAGGATCGGCGTGAACTCATACTCGGGCCTCTTGCGCACGCGCGACACGAACTCGAAGCCGTCCATGCGGTACATGTTGAGGTCGGTGATGATGAGGTCCGGGCTCGCAACGTCGAGCACTGCGAGGGCTTCAACGCCGTGCTCGGCGCGGAACACCTGGAAGCTGGCCGACTGCAGCGTCATCGAGACGATGTCCTGCATCGTCGGGCTGTCATCGACGATCAAGATGCGCATCACGCTGGCTCCCTGGTATTGCCGTCGGTATCGAGGCCAAGATCGTCGAAGGCTTGGAGAAATGCTGGAGATGGATGGCGGATGGTGACCGGCGAACCTGCCCCCGATCGCATGTGGAGGAATGCAACGAGGACCTGGATGCAGCCGGTCGACAGCCGCGCGACGTTGGAGCCGTCGATTTCGGCAGCACGCGTGGTGATGCCATCAAGGGACACCTTCAGAGCGTGGGCGTGGCGCATGTCGAGGATCGCGGGTAGCGCGATCTCGACAGGCGGGATGGCTGCGACGGCATTGATAACTGACATGGTCGGTCTCAGAATTGTTTCCAGTCGCTGTCGGCGGCCATGGCGGCAGCAGACGAGGACTTCCGTTTGGGCAGCCGGCTGCGAACTGATCTCGGCTGCGTCTCGGGGAGATGCTGCTCGTGCGCTGTTGCGATCGACCATCGGCGCGGTGGCGGCAAGGCGCTGCCGGGGGCCTGCTTGTTGAAGTAGGTCAGGCCAGTGTCGAAGTTGCCAATCGAATCCCACAATTCGCGAATCTGGCTCTGCGAGGTTTGCAGCGCAGAGGTCGTTTCCTGAACGAGGGTGCCGTTGAGCTGGGTCATCGCATCCATGTTCGAGACCGCTCGGCTGACCTGATCAACGCCAGTGGCTTGTTCCTGGCTCGCTGAAGCGATCTCTTCGATCAGGTCGGCGACGCGTTTGACAGAGGCCGAGATCTCGGTCAGCGACTGGCCGGCATGCTTGACCAACTCTGCGCCTTCATTGACGTTCGCGTTCGAGCTTTCGATCAGCGACTTGATATCCTTCAAGGCTTGCGACGCTCGTTGCGACAGGGCGCGCACCTCGTTGGCGACGACCGCGAACCCGTTACCAGCTTCGCCTGCGCGCGCGGCCTCGACTGCGGCATTGAGCGCTAGAATGTTGGTCTGGAACGCGATTTCTTCGATCAGCACGACAATCTCGCTGACCTGACGCGACGACTTCTCGATTTTTTCCATAGCAGTGATGGCGCGCAACGCGACTTGGCCGCTCATCGACGCGCGCTCACGCGTGGCGGCAGCCGCGACGCTCGCCTCACGTGCGTTACCAGCGTTCTGCCGCACGGTTGCAGCCATTTCTTCCATCGACGCTGACGTCTCCTCGAGCGAGGAGGCTTGTTCTTCCGTGTGGCGGAGTAACTCGTCTGCCACCGTCAAGATGCGGTCCGTAGCGCCGCCAATCTCGCTGACGTGGTTGCCGACGGTGAACACGGCTACCTGCAGCTTGTCTACGGTGCGGTTGAAGGCGTGGCGGAGCGGCTCGTATTCCTGGTGGAAAGGATCTTCGATGCGGCTTTTCAGGTCTCCGTTGGACAGTCCTTGCAGGGCCTCGCCGAAGCGGCCGATAAATTCCGCGTGCGCTTCGCGGTGTGCTTGATCGAGTTTCTGCTGTTCGAGCTTTGCCGATTCCTCGCGGGCCAGAACCTTCTGATTTTCAGCGCGAAGCGCTTCGGTCTGACGCAATTTGTCAGCAAAATCTGCCAGCGAACGGGCGGATTCGCCAATCTCGTCATCGCGGTCGAGGCCCGGAATATCAAAGTCTGATTGGCCTTCGGCGAGCGCGCGATGGCCAGCGAGAATTTTCTGGTAGTGCGGCCAGACGTAGCCGACGGTGTAGATCGTCAGGCCAACGACACTGCCGAGGGCAAACAGCAACAGAGAGATCACCATCAGAGACGTGCTGTCGTGCATTGCATCCTGGCGTTCATCAGCCTTGCGTCCAAACCCGCCAATGGCGCCGGCTTGGCGGCTCAGCGTCGCCGATAAAGACGCGGCCGTTGCGTCGAAAGACGTTGCGTTGGTGGTCGCGATTTGTTTGTTGACGGCGATTTGGTCGATCAGGACGCGAGCCGAAGCAATCGTATCGGCCACAGAGTGTTGGTTGCTGGCAATGTCTGCCCGCGCGCTGCCTTGGCTGGTGTTGCGCTGGTCGAGGGCGTCGAGCTCAGCTTTCGCGGCCCGTACGTCTATGGTGCCTGCGACCGCCTTTTGCACCGCCAATCGCGTCAGGTCGACGATCCGCTCGCGCGCGACTGATGAGCGGGTTTCCGCCCGTGCGCCGACGGACGTGCGGTCGTCGACCATCTTGACGTAGTGCGCCATGGCAGCGATGGCGATGGCAATCGTCAGCGCGCAAATGGTGATCGCCATTGCGGTCGACGAGCGTGCTTTGATCGAAGTCGGTAGCCAGCGTGGCATCGGGGTGTCCGTTTGCGGGGGCGAAGGAAGGGCCGAGTCGCCCGATCCGGAATAGGCAAAAATGTCTAACTTTCCGTTCGTTGCCGTGCCGTGCGCGCTCTATTGGTCAGGCTGCCTCGGCCGTTTGGGCAACGACGAGGCCACGTTCGAAGCCAGCGACGAAGGTTGCCCCGCTCCCGTAGGCGCTCGATATCGCGAGGTAGCCGGCGTGATTTTCCAAGATCCGCTCGATGGCGGAAATTCCCAAGCCGACGCCAAATGATTTGGTGGTGAACAAGGGCTCGCGAATGCGGGCGAGGTTGCTCGGCTGGATCCCGGGGCCGTTATCCGACACCGCTATCTCGACCAAACCGCCGCTCAGCCTCGTCGAAACGGTCAGGAGCGGGCGGTAGGCCGTATCGGCTTTGGCTTTGTCAGCCATTGCTTCTGCGGCGTTCGACAGCAGATTGACCAGCACTTGCCGCATCTGGTCGGGATCAAAGCTTGCCTCTTGGTTGCCTAGGCCGAGATCGTAGCGAATGGCGGGATCGCCTTGTAGATCGCTACAGTCATCTGCGATGGTCTGCACCAGCCACGCATCGACGGCGAGCTGCTGGCGCTTTAATACTTTTGCGCGCGATAAATCGAGCAGCTCGGTGATGATCTTGTCGCAGCGCTGGATGCCCGTATTGATGCGATTGAGCTGGGCTGAAACGCCCTCGACATTACCGCCGATCTTGCGCTCGAGGACGAAGCTCGCGGTCCGGATCGCGCCGAGGGGGTTACGGATTTCGTGAGCCACGGTCGCCGTGAGCTGGCCGAGTTGCATCAGCTTGCCATGGCGCCGCAACTCATCCTGGGCAAGCACAGAAGACGTAATATCAGTGCTGAGGCAGGTGTAGCCGAGAGGTGTGCCTGTCGCATCGGAGATGGTGGCAATGGTGCTATTGAGCCAGACTTGGCGGCCGTCCTTCGCGACGATCGACGTTTCGCCTGCCCTCAAGATACCAGCAGCGACTTCGCCGTGACGATCGTTCCAGCGCGGCGTGGCGGCCAGATCGAGCGTGGCGTGTGCGGGCTCTAAAATGGCATGGGTTCGGCCGACGATTTCGTCGGCAGAATATCCCGTCACGGTGCAAAACCGGTCGTTGACCGTCAGGATAGTGCCGTCTGCGGCGTAGTCGTGGCGAAGAATAAAGTGGTCAAGCGCGCGCACGGACGCGGCAGTGACGGCATCTGACGGCAAGGCCATTGTCGACGGCACTGGTCCGGTGATGTCACAATCCCCGCTCGCGACGGAGCCCGACACATCGCCGGGGTGCACGCCGCGCGGGCCCGCCTCGTGTTGCAGAGGCTCATGTTTCCGGGCTGCGTTCAACTGGGATGCATTCTTCCGGGGCGACATGTGGTGACCTTCGCGATGCTCGGAAGGTCATACTAAGATCAATTCGTAACCACGGGCGTATCGACGGCAACACAAATTGTTTGGACCGCAGCTTCGTTTCGGTAATTTTCCGCTTTTATTCAATTTGCACTCAACCGCGCGCGTCAACGGCTTGTACACTTTCGTAAACGCCTGTCGGGACTGCAAAAAAACATCAATATCAATGCTTTCGATTTAGGAAGCCTTAGACACATCGGGGTAGTGTCGACGGGACACATCAAATTTTACGGTCTAGGGGATAGCGGGATTATGGCTGACAAGAAGCTCAGGATCCTCGTCATCGACGACGAAGTGACCCAGCGGATGCTGGTGAAGGACTATCTTGAAGATGCTGGACATGTTGTCCGCCAAGCCGACGACGGACGTCGCGGCCTCAAGATGGCAACGAGCACGGGTCCCGACATCATCCTTCTCGATGTCATGTTGCCATCGATCGACGGGTTCGAACTGTGCCGCAGCCTCAAGCAGCATCCGATCACGGCAAACACCCCTGTCATCCTCATCACCGCCTCGCGCGAGGGTGACGTTATTGCCCGCGGCCTTGCTGCCGGCGCCGATGATTTCGTCACCAAGCCAGTGGATTGGGAGTTCCTCGCCGACCGTGTCTCTCATGTGGCTCGCAAGTCGGTCGAGCGTTCGCATCTGTTGCACATGGTCGAATCGCGATCGGCGGCAGATGACGCCAACGGCCACGCGGATGTTGGGTCGCACCCCCGCGATGAGCCGGGAGCACTTGCGCTCGACGAACTGATGCGCGGCGCCGACCTCCAGGCCAGCCACGCCGTCGCGCAGGCTGCGGCCGATATCGAAGCCTTGAAGTCCGAGTACGAGCAAGAGTTCGCCCGGTTGCGGGCTGAAAACGAACGCCTTGTGGTAATGGCGCGAAATGCCGTGCAGATGACCCAGGCAGCAGCCGAAAAGAGCTATGCAGCTGAAGTTGCAAAGCTGCGCGCGGGGCTTGACGTCGAAGCCTCGAGCCTGCGCGGCAGGATGGACGCTGAAACGTCAAACCTACGCACGTTGATGGAAGCCGAGCGCCGGACCGCAAGCGAACGCGAGGACGCAGACCGTGCCGCGCTGGCTAAGCGGAATGCCGAACTGAAGGCGTTGCGAGAGGCGTTCGACGCCGAACGGCGGCGGTTTGAAAACGAGATCACGTCGCTCAGGGACCGGCTGGCCGCTCTTCCATCGCCCGCCGCCATCGAAGCACCTTGGTCGATCGTGCTACGCGCCATGACGTGGCAGGCGAGCCTCGCCAGCGCATTGACCACGCGCACCAAAGCCGCCCTCGCCGCGGGCCGGATGGAGCCTGCACGCCTCGCCGATATCGACCGCACCGCAGAGACGCTTGCGACGGCGATCGGTAACGCAAAGCGCTTCGCTCATGCCATGGCCACGGCTGGCGAATGCAAGCCCGGCTCGATCCGCGTTGCAAAGCTGATTGCGGAGATCGCAAATCAGGCCAAGCCGATTGCTGCCAAAGCTCGCGTCGACCTCAGAACGCATGTCGCGAGCGACGTTCCGGCCGTGATCGCAGATGAGCAGCGGCTGCGCTACGCCTGGATCTGTCTCATCGTCAACGCCATCCGCTACACGCCGCCCGGCGGACGCGTCACGCTCGAGGCGGTTGCTGATCGTGATGGCGGCATCCGATTGCAAGTTGCCGACACCGGCGTCGGCATGACAGCGGCGAAAGTCGAAGAACTCAATCGCACATTCGATACGCCAGCGGTGCCGCTGCGCGCAGGCGAGCCGGCCGGCCTCGGCGTGCCGATCGCAGCGGCCCTGGCGCGACAAATGGGCGGCTCGGTGGTGTTTGAAAGCAAGCAAGGTGGCGGGACGCGGGCTGGTGTCGTCTTCCCCAGAACGCGCTGTGGTGTGAACATCCCTGAAACTCTCGCTGGCTTCAGGCTGCCGATGACTGCGTCCGGCGCCCCCGAATTGGCCCTTCCTGCAGAGTGAACCGAACCATGCAAACATCGCAGTCCAAGACGAAAATGGTCGAGCCCGGAATTCTCAATCTCACGCTGCTCGAGCAGTACAAGTCACGAAAGAACAATCTCCTCGAACGGCTGATCAACGCCTACCTCGAAGAAGCGCCAAAATCGTTTCAGGCCTTGCGCAAGGCCATCGAAGTCGGCAGTTACGACGGCATTCGGATGCATGCGCACGCGCTCAAGTCGACGAGTTATAATCTCGGTGCGTCGCGACTATCGAAAATGTGCCAGGAGCTTGAGGTTGCCGCTTGCGCCCGCGACAACCCGGGCATCGTCGATTGCGTCAAGCGGATCGGGCCAGAGTGCTTCGAGGTCGAGCAGGCGCTGTGCACGGAACTCTATCGGCTGAAGTCGGGCCCGGATGCGCCAAAGGGCCAGATGGCCGTCGATGTCTTCGATCAGGACTGGAACTAATCATGACCAAAACAATCCTGGTTCTCGACGACAATGTCGAAGTCGCCCAAGGCGTCGCCGACATCTTGGAAATGTGCGGCTACACGGTCGTGCAAGTCCACGACGGACAGTCAGCGGTGACGACCTATCTGGCGGGCGGTATCGACATTGGCCTGTTCGACATCCGCATGCCGGGCATGAACGGCGTCGATGCATTCCTTGCGATCAAGCGCGAGATACCATCGGCTGCAGTTATCTTGATGTCGGGCTATGCGGACGAGGACCTCGTGGCCAGGGCCATCGAGAACGGCGCGCTCGGCCTGCTGACGAAGCCGTTCGAGCCTGAAGATATGTTGAACCGCATCGAGGACATCACCCGGCAGTTGGCGCAAGCAGCCTGACCGTTGCCGGGCGAATCGTTGCCGGGC
>JAWXCP010000062.1:0-2664 GCA_034408685.1 Hyphomicrobium aestuarii
GTCGCCTCGTCGGTGGCGGGCGCCATGGCGCAGTATCAGCGAGACAACGTCGACATCAAAATGGGGCTCGTCCTGCTCGCTGGCGGACTTGCCGGCACGTTGATTGGCGTCGAAGCCGTCCGGGTCCTGCGCCGGATGGGTCAATTCGACCTCGTCGTCGCGCTCGCTTATCTGACGTTGCTTGGTTCCGTGGGCGCCTTGATGATGACGGAAAGTATCTCAGCCATCCGCAAAGTGCGCTCCGGCGGCAAGGTCATGTCCCGCCGCGCGTCAGAACATGTCTGGGTCCACGGGCTGCCGTTCAAAATGCGCTTTCGCCGGTCGAAGCTCTACATCTCGGCCCTCCCCCCGATCGCAATCGGCGCGTTCGTCGGCTTCCTCGCGGCGATCATGGGCATCGGTGGCGGGTTCATCGTGGTACCGGCACTGATCTACCTGCTCCGGATGCCGACGTCGGTCGCGGTCGGCACATCGCTGTTCCAGATCGTTTTCGTCAGCGCAGCCGCGACGATCCTGCAGGCGACACTGAACCAGACCGTCGATCTTGCCCTCGCCGTCCTGCTCGTCATCGGCGGTGTGATCGGCGCGCAGCTCGGCACGGCCGCAAGCAGTAAGGTTCGCGGCGAGCAACTGAGGTTCTTGCTGGCGGTCCTGATACTGCTCGTTGGCGTCCGCGTCGCTTACGATCTCGTGCTTGAGCCAGCAGAGCGTTATTCGATCACCACGTTGATGCCGGGGCTCGAATGATGCGATTTGCTCGATCATCGGTTGCTGTCGGGCTGGCATTGGCGCTTGCGATCGGGTTGGCCTTGACGCCCGCTGCCGTCCATTCCGAGATCATCGACATACAGGCCGTCCGGTCGACGGCCGACCGCTCCCAAACAGCCCCAATCGTCCAAACCCAGGCCTCGCCAGCCCAAGCGCAACCAGCCCAAGCCACACCAGCAAACCCGCGCAAGAAAGCGCCAGACAGTCCAGCCCAAGCCAGCCCAGCAAAAACCAAGCCCGCAGAGCCCAAGCCCGCCGAGCCACCCGTCAGCCCGGCGGCACCGCCCCCAACGGCAGCGACCCTCGCCGAGCCGCCAGCTGAAGCAATCGAGATCGATGTATCGACGCGCAATGTCGCCATCACCTCGACGTTCTCAGGCACCGAGATCGTCGTATTCGGCAGCGTCGACAACAGCCGCCAGCAGATCGCCGGAAGTGGTTTTTACGACATCGTCGTGGTTGTCGACGGAGCGTCTACGCCGGCCATCGTTCGGGAAAAAAAGCGCGTGTACGGCATCTGGGTCAACGCCGACCGGATGCGCTTTGACTCTCTGCCGCTCTATCGCGCTGTTGCATCGAGCCGTCCCCTTGAAGAGATCGCTGACCCAGCCGTACTCGCCACCAACCGCATCACGCTCGACCACTATATGCGAACCCCCGGGACGATCACCCGGAGGGCGACGTTTGGGGCAGCCGCCACGCGCCTGAAACAACGCGACGGGCTCTATGTCAGCAAGGACTATGGGGCAGCCTTCCTCGGTCGTTCGCTGTTCCGAGCAGGCGTCAAACTACCAGCCAACATCCCCGTCGGCCCCCTCGAGGTTCGCGTACTCCTGATCAAGGATGGCGAGGTCCTCGCATCCCGGGTGGCGACCGTCCGCCTCGTTCGCGAGGGGCTGGAGCGGCTGATTTACGATTTCGCCTACGAGCAACCATTCTGGTACGGGATCCTCGCCGTGGCGATCGCACTAGGCGCCGGTTTGATCGGCTCTGCCGTGTTCCAGCGCCAGTCTGCCTGATCGAGCTTGGTAGAGGCCAAGCGGTTGTGGAATTCAGGCCGAGCGTAAGATTAACGGCGCGCTAACCAATCCAGCGCTTAATCGCCAAACGTAAGGCACCCACTCGTGTGAAATTTTTCATGACCGCACGGCCCCTCCCGATCGAGCGCCGCCAATTCGGACGCAGGCAGACGTGCCTTCATGGCTGGGTCGTCCGCGAAGGGCTCCCCCGGCTCGCCTGCGTCGTCCGCAACGTATCGGAGGGTGGCGCGCTTCTCGAGTTCGACGTCCCAGCCAACATGCCCTACTGGTTCATGCTGAAAATCGACTGCAAGGGCTTTGAAGCGCGGTGTGAAACCCGCCGTCAGGGCCTGACATGGATGGGTGTCCAGTTCGTGACCTTTGCCCGGATGGAGCAGCCGATTGCCGAATGGTCACCATTGATCGATGACGCTTGGCGCGGTGTTGGCGAGCAGGGCCTGCCAAAGCGCCGCCATACGGGCTGACGGCTTGGTCGCCGTTCAGTTTAACTTGCCCTTCAAGTCGCGAATGCTGGCATCGATCAGTGCCGGCCCGGTCGCTGGACCCCGGCCAGCAAGGATCGCCTCGGCTGCGGCCAATGCACGGTCGACAGCCGCCGCTTTGACTTCGCCGACGGCCTGAGCTTCCGCACGGGCGATTTTTTCCTCAGCCGACTTCGTCCGCCGTTCGACCATTTCGGCAAGTGAGCGACGGGTCTCAGAAGCGAGTTGCTCGGCTTCACGCTTGGCGTTGGCAACGATCGCTTCGGTTTTGATCTCGGCCGTGTGCTTTTTCTTTCTGTATTCATCGAGCAGTGCCTGAGCGTCTTCGCGCAGGCGGGGAGCCTCTACCAGCTCCGACTTGATCGTCGATGCAC
>JAWXCP010000063.1:0-4757 GCA_034408685.1 Hyphomicrobium aestuarii
CGCCAACGGCGTTTGGGTTTACGGCAACGACGACGATACGATTTTCAGGCTCGTTACCCTTGGCAGTGAAGAGCTGTTGAGCCGCGGCTATAGCCGCGGTGAAAAGGAGCTGGTTGCGGGTCCAATGCCCGGCTTGGGCTCCAAATTTGCCGATGAACAAGACTTGTGGAAAATCTTAGTTTTCATTCGATCGTTTCAGCCCACAGATGGGCGCAAGTAGTATAAATTTTGCGAACCGGAAACGTCACCGACGAACGACGGTTGATATCTCCGCGACCTCTGATTAAGCCGCTCCGCTGTATGTATAATGGTTCCGATCGCTACTGGGAACCAAGCCGCACGCGCGCGATAATGTCAAACCCGGAACACGAGCGCCTCGGGAAGTGTACTTCCCAGTGCATCGCTGTGACCCGCCGTGGCTCTTGACCCAAAGACGTTGCCGTTGGCAAACAGTCTGGCATTGCTCAAGTCACGGCTTGAGCAGTCAAGACCTTCGTTTCCGATCCGAGAGCCCAGACCATGGCCGGCCATAGCGCTTTTAAAAACATCATGCACAAGAAGGGCCGCAAGGATGCGGTCCGCGCCAAGGTGTTCACCAAAATCGGCCGCGAAATTGCGGTTGCGGCCAAGATGGGCGGACCCGACCCCGCCATGAACCCTAGGTTGCGTCTCGCTCTCAAGGATGCGCGCGCCGAAAACATGCCCAAGGACAATATCGACCGGGCAATCAAGAAGGCGACCAGCGCCGACACGGAGGCCTTCAAGGCCGTGCGCTACGAGGGCTACGCGCCGGGTGGCGTCGCCATCATCATCGAGGCGCTGACCGATAACGTGAACCGCACGGCACCCGTCGTCCGCGCTGCATTTGCCAAACACGGCGGCAACCTCGGCTCGACGGGATCGGTCGCGCACATGTTCGCCCACTCTGGCGAGATCACCTACAAGCCCGACGCTGGCTCGGCGGACGCGGTGATGGACGCGGCGATCGAGGCTGGCGCCGACGATGTCGTGTCCGACGCCAACGGCCATGTGATCGTGTGCGCGTTCGACGCGCTCGGCACGGTCGCTGGCGCGCTCGAATCCAAGCTCGGCGATGCCGTCAGCGTCAAAGCCGTGTGGAAGCCGACAGTTGCGGCGCCCGTCGACGAGGCCCAACTGGAACCGATCATGAAGCTTATCGCGCAGCTCGAAGACGACGACGACGTGCAGACGGTGTTCGCCAATTTCGAAATCAGCGAGGACGTGCTGAAGCGCCTGACGGCGGCTTGAGGCTAGTCCGCGCCGCCGTATGTGACGCGCGTGAGATACAGGCCGCTGGGTGGGGCGACGGGGCCGCAGGCCGAGCGGTCGCGGGCATCGAGTGCGGCGCGGACGGCAGCTGGCGTCATGCGGCCCTCGCCAGCGAGCTTCAAGGTGCCGGCGAGCGAGCGGACCTGATTGTGCAGGAATGAGCGCGCCTCGGCCAAGATGTGGATCTCATCACCGACGCGCGACACGTCCAGATGGTCGAGCGTGCGGATCGGGGACGTGGCCTGGCACTGTGCGGCGCGAAACGTCGTGAAGTCGTGGCGGCCAAGAAGCGTCTGCGCGCTCGCGTGCATCGCCTCGGCGTCGAGCTCGACTGGCACCCACCACACCCGTTCGCGGTCGAGGATCGGCGGCGCGCGACGGACGAGCAGGCGGTAAAGGTAGGCCCGGCTGGTCGCGCTGCGGCGGGCGTCGAAGGTGGCGGCGACTTCGGCGGCGTCGATCACGGCGACGGGATGCGGGCGCAGGTGGAAGTTCAGTGCGTCGCGGATCTTGCCCGGCAGCCACGCTTTGTCGAGATCGAAGTGGGCGACCTGTCCGAGCGCGTGCACACCAGCATCGGTCCGGCCAGCACCGGTGACCTGCGGTCGCGACCCGGTCATGCGCTCCAGCGCATCGATCAGGGCACCCTGCACCGACGGCATCGTGGGCTGGATCTGCCAGCCGGAAAACGGCGTGCCGTCGTATTCGATGGTGATGCGATAGCGCGGCATGGGTGGCGGCGTTGACCCGGGTTCAGGTGAAGCCGCAGTGCTACAGCAGGATCGATTCAGATGGAATCCGATCGGTGATGCCGGTCCGCTGCAGCAGTAGCGTTGATCTTGCTGGCTGCTGTGGACAGAAGCGAGCGCCGAGTTTGGCCGCTCGTTTCTTACCGCGTATCAGTTCGGCGCTCGAGGTCAGCGCCCGGCCGCTGAACCGGCGATTGCGAGGAACTCGTTGGTGAAGCGGTTGCTGCCGAGGCCTAGCGGGGCCAGGGCTGCCGCGTAGAGCTGGTCGAGCGAGAACTCGGCGCGATCCTCGAACACTTTTTGCACATCGATCTGGCGTTCCTGGCCGAACACCTCGTTGGTGATGACCGGCGTAAAATAGGCTCGCGCGTTGAAGGCACCATCAAGCCCGGCGTTATAGCTCGCCAATTCCTGGTGGACTTCGACCGTGTATGGCTGGTCGAGCAAGCGCGCGCCGATATAGACTTCGCGATTTGCCCAATGCGCTTGCGCCAGGCTGCCGCTATTTTGCCCGATGACACCGTGGCTGTCGGAGAACAGCCGCGACGTTACGAAGTATAGATCGCGGTCGCGCTCCAGGTCGTTCTCGATTTCGCTGGTCGACAATGGGAACGAGGCGACCCAGTTCCCGCCGGCATCGGCAAAGCCACCCTGCGTGCCGACGATCGAGCCGGAGCTATCGCGCAGCGTAACCGTGACGAAGCTGCCGTATTCGGCCGTGCCTGAGAAGAACGGGTTGAGCGAGATCAGCGGCATAGACCGTGCGTCGTCGACATAACCGCTGACGGCGCGGACTGGATCGCGGTCGCGGCCCTGCGGCACCAGCAACTCGACGTCGGCCGTGGCCGAGATCGTTCCATCGATCGAAGTCAGTGTTGCCGTATTTGTCAGCCGGTCGCCGTTACCGTTGAGCGGCGAGTTTGGCACGCGGGCCGTGACCTCGACCACGATGCGATCGGCATCGGTGACCACGTTGTCGAACGCGTTGACGAGGCTGCCGAAGTTGAATGTCACGACGTTGCCGATATTCGTGATCGACGTCGCTCCACCAAGCGTGATGTTGCCGCCAACCGAGACCACGCGGGCCGATACGTAATCGAGCACACCGTTGCCGGTCGGCAGACGATCGACGATCGTGATTGTGTCGGTGCCTTCGGCTAGCGTCGCGGTGAGGCGGTAGGTGACTGTTTCGCCGATTTCGAGATCGGGAACGGACGCGTCAAATATCCGGCTTCCGGTGCGGTCGAGCGAGGTGGCGACGACCGTTTTGGTGAACTCGATCGGCGCGCGGTCGACGATGACGCTTTCGCTGTCTTGCGCCGTGCCTGTGCGACCGCCTGTCCCTGGCTGGCTGTCCCAGGCCAGCGTGGCGGTGTTGTCCAGCGTGTCGCCGATGACCGCCGAGTTGAGGATCAGCGCGCGATAGGTAATCGTCACCGTGTCGCCGAGCGGTATCTCCGCGACGTTGACGCGGAAACCGTCGCCAACAAGTTCCGCGCCTAGCGTCGGCACGCCGTCGACCGTTACGCTTCCAGCGACGAGCTGCAGGTCTGGATCATTGACCAGGTCTTCGATCACAACATCGTGGGCGCTGGTGTGAGACACGCCGGGCGCCGTCGTGTCGTGGCGAATAACGAGCGTGTAGGTGACCTCGGTGCCGGCATCGCCGCGAGGGATGTCGCGCGATTTGTCGATTGTGAGGAGCGGTTCGACAACTTCGACATCGACCGTGTCCGATGTCGTGAAGTCGCGGGCCTCGGCGCCCGGAGTGCCAGGCGTTCCAGCACCGATCCGGACCGCGAGGTTGGCGGTGTTGGTCAGGACCGTGCCGTCGATATTACCGACGACATCGAGCACACGGCCTGTCACTTCGAGGACGATGACATCGTCCGCACCTGTCGAGCCGTCGAACGGATTGATCACATCGCCGAAGTTGAACGTGACGAGGCCGGACGTAACCGTGATGCCCGGCGCCGTGATCGTCATGCCAGACGACACGAAACGGGCTGTCAACAATTCAAGCCCGGCAGGCGCCACGTCGGTGATGACGAGGTTGCGATTGAGTGTTTCGGGCAGCGTCACTGTCAGGCGGTACGTGACGGTTTCGCCTACCGTAAGGTCCGTCAGCGTGGCATCGAACTGGTCCGTGCCGGTCGATGGGTTGTTCGTCGAGAATACGGCCTTGTCGAGGATGGGCGGCGTGAAGATGCGGTCGCTTGTCGACGCCGTGCCGGGGCGGCCATCGTCGACGGGTGTTGGCAGGCCGTCGCCAGGACGCGAATCCCAGGCGAGGTTTGCCGTGTTGTCGAAGTCGGCCGCACGCGGGGCGGTGCCAAGCAGGCGCGCCTGATAGGTGATTGTCACCGTTTCGGTCTGCGTGATCTCGGCGAGCCGCACTTCGAAGCCGTCGCCCACCAGCGTGCTAATTGAGGGCGTTTCCGCCACGCCGTTGACCGTCACAGTGCCCGGCACGAATTGCAGGTTTGCGTCGGAGAGCAAGTCGGACAGCACGACGTCAAACGCGTTCGACGTCGAGGCCGCAGTATGGCTGACGACGAGCGTGTAGGTGACGAGATCGCCCGGGTTGGCCCCCACGGTGTTGGCGGTCTTGGTGATCGCCAGCACGGGTTCGACGATCTCGACCTGGACGCTGTCGGTGAGCTGCTGCGGTGTTGCGGTGCCGTCGGTGTAGGTCATCGTGACGGGCGATATCAGCAG
>JAWXCP010000064.1:0-2951 GCA_034408685.1 Hyphomicrobium aestuarii
AACCAGCCGGGCTATGAGTCGGACACTGTTCACAGTCATCGGAAGGAAAGGGGGGCGGGTTTATCTGTCTTGCGACAACTTTTCATCTCCCAAGCCATCGCCCCCGCCACGGATTATCGCTCGTTCAACCCCGGCAAGGTCTTCACGATGCCCATCGTCTCGATGTTCACGCGAAACCTGCGCATCATCGGGTCCACTGTGTGCCGAGAATTGATTTGTCCCCTAAGCCAGTCGTTCCGGTCATTGATATTGCCGCCGATTTTATCTCGCGGCTTTAAGTAGCGTTCGATAATCCGCTCCAAGGCACACTATCCGATCGCCTCTTTTGCGAGGATCGACTGTAATTCATCCTTCCAATCGCGCCCGGCGTCCTGGGTCTGGTCCAGGACATGAAAACAGAACTGATGGTCCTTAAACTCCTCGCCCAGCCGCTGCCATGAAACTTTTCTCCCCACATCCGTAAACACTTTGGCGATATCCCGCTTGTAAACAGTGTCGTCGTTGCCCTTCAATTGGCTGCCTTTGCTTTCGATGACCCACACCGTGTGCTTCTTCCGGTCGACATTGCCATGCGCCACAAAGTCCGGATGCAACCTGTGCCGCCGATATCCCTGAATTGAAAAGCTTTCCGCCCCGACTAGGTTCCGGTACCACCACAATACGCTCTCGTCTCTGTCCAGGCACAGCGCAACCGCTCGTTCATAACTGTTCTGGTCTTCAGCCGGCACGAAATCAAATAACGACCGTGTCGATACATCCCCGTTGTCATGCATCAACTGCGGCCCCGATCGCACACTGATCTGCTTTGGTATCTCAAACCGGCACTCGGCACACTGCAGGTAGAACACCAGCCGGCGCTTCTCGTGCAGTTTGCGAAACGCCGCTTCGGTTTGCTTATCCACCTGCTCCTGTATCCACTGCTCGATGTGGTCGCGAACCACAAACTTCACCAGCGACAGTCGATCGCGCAACGTCAACTCCGTCTGCCGCAACCGTTCGCACACCTCGGCAACGATCACGCGAAGCTGCTTGTGGCTCAGGTGGTCGAACGGCAGGCTCGCCACGATCCACGCCCGGGTTGCCGCATCGGATTCGGTGTGATGCGCATCGGCCTCGGTCTCGCGCGACAACTCCTCGCCGATGCTGATGCGATAAAACCGATCCTTCGCCCCCCGCAGCGCCTCCGCCAGCGGCCAATTAATCGTGTCATATTCGAATGCCTCGACCTTCACCGTCGCCAGCAGATGCCGAAAGTAGTCCAGCGGCTCGTAATCGTCGCCGGTCTGCACGCAGAAGTGCGGCAGATAGAGTTTTCCCGCAAACGGCTTGCGATAGATTTTGGCAAACTGCTCGCGCATCGTCGCCACGCGATTTGCCGCGGTGGGCTGCCCGTCGCTCGAATCGATCACCAGCGCCGCCGCGTCTTCTAAGCCTTCCTTCTCCAGCGCCGTCTTCACCGCCGCCGTCAACTGCGATGCTTTGACGTGCAGGCAATAAACATAACTTTCATTTAGGTCGTCGAACTTCGTCGGCACGCGCTCCTGATACGGCTGTCGAAGGATTCGCCCGACCAATTGCGTCATCCCCGTCGTGCTTTGCGTGTTGTTCAGCGACACAAGGATGTACGCAAACGGGCAATCCCATCCTTCCTGCAGCGCCGACTTGGTGATGATCCATTCCACCGGGCAAAGCGGGTCCATCAGGTTGTCCACGTCGGCCAGTTCGTCGGTCTCTGACGTCTTGATCTTCACCGCTGCCCCAGGCACGCCCAGCTTTTGCGTCAGATATTCCTTCACGTCCTCGGAATGGATGTAGCCAGCCTCGCGCTGGTCCTTTCCCGTCCGCTCCACCTGCACCAGCACCATCGGGCGGATCGTCTTGGCTGGCCCCGCGATTTCCGCGTGTTTCCCGGCCATCGTTGCCAGCGCCTCGCGCCGATCGCGCGCCTGCGTCAGCACGTCTTTCCAGTCTTTCTGCCCACTCGTCGCGATGTTCAAGGGCAGCTTGATCATCTCCTCGTCCAGCAGGTCTTTCCCGCTGACCTTGCAGATGATGTTCGGACGAATCTCCGCGCCGTCCGACGTCACCGCTTTGGGCGTCGCCGACAATTCAACAACCAGCGACGCGTTGAACCCTTCGATCGTCGTCCGCGCCAACGCGCTGGTCGCTTTGTGCCCTTCGTCCAGAATCACCGCCGGTTTGCACAGCCGCACGAGGTTCGCCACCGACGTGGCCACGAGGTATTGCCCCCGTCCGGCGTCCTCCACCAGCATGTCCAGATTGCTGAACTGCTCCTTCAGCTTCCGGTGACCCTCATAATCCGTCTCGGGCGGGAAGTGATCGACGATGTTCCCGCCGCTGTCCTTGAAGAATTTTAAGTCTTCCTTCGTTTCCCGGTTCGTGCTCGCCAGTTGGATCACGAGCACGTTCAGACAATCCCGCAGCTTGGCGGGGGATAGGCGGTTGATCTCGTGCTTCTCCCACACCTCGATCCGTCGCGACAGCGCGTGTTCGAGCATGAGGCGGTACATGTCGCCCCGGTCGCGCAAACGCTTCAGCGTGTCGCGGTAAATCTGGCTCGACGGCACCACCCACAGGACCAAGCCCGCGCCGTTTCGGTCTTTGAGGATCGTTCGATACGTCGAGCCAAGGATTTGCGTCGCCAGCAGCGTCTTGCCGCCCCCGGTCGGCACCTTCACGCAGAAAGTCGGCAGGTCTTCACCCAGTCCGTTCAATCGCTCTTCGTACCGGCCCAGATTCAGCTCCCGCCACGCGTCCATCGAAGCATGACGCGGGTTGCCCGACGCGCGTTGGGATGCGACGAGACGCAAATACGCCTCGACTTCATCCACCACACGGCGTTGGAAGCGTTTGAGTTCCATCGGCGCTTCTCAGTTGCTCTTGCGCTTGGCTTTACGGGGCGTCAAGCCGAACTCGCGCATGATCTGTTC
>JAWXCP010000065.1:0-19610 GCA_034408685.1 Hyphomicrobium aestuarii
ACACGTCGGGGCTCTATCACGGCACGCAGCAGATCAACCAGGGTCAGATGGACCGCTGGTCCGTCGTCGTGACGCTCAATTATCTACCGCACGACGACGAGGCGCGCATCGTGCTGCAGAAGGTCAAATCGTTCGGCAAGACGGACGCCAAGCGCAAACAGGTCTCGGCGATGGTGCGCGTGGCCGACCTGACGCGGGCAGCCTTCGTCAACGGCGATCTATCGACCGTGATGAGCCCGCGAACCGTCATCACCTGGGCGCAGAACGCGGAAATTTTCGGCGATATCGGTATGGCGTTCCGGCTGACGTTTCTCAACAAGTGCGATGAACTCGAGCGACCCATGGTGGCTGAATTCTACCAGCGGTGTTTTGGCGAGGAACTGCCGCAGAGTTCCGCCAACATCGCCATGGGATGAGAGCCGACGTGAGCCAACCTTCAGCGACGATGCCCGGCATGACCCGCTCGGCCAAATACCGGTTCGACGCGGCGGCGATTAGCGTCTTCGCGATGGGGGCTGGCGATATGAACCCGCTGCACCATGACCCGGAGTTCGCAAGAACGACCCGCTTTGGCGGCATCATCGCGAGCGGTGCGCAAATGGCTGCCGTGCTGATGGGCTTTGGCGCGACGTTCATTTCTGAGCACGGCGAGGCGGTTGGACTCGAATTTACGTATCGGTTTTTGAAAGCCGTCCCGACTGGGACCGAGGCACTTCTGTCGTACACGATCCTGTCGGCCGAACCGCACGCCAAACTCGGTGGCACGATGCTGACGTTCGAGGGCGCGATCACCGACGACGCTGGGACGCGCTACGTCACCAGCACTGGCAAGGCCGTGATTTTCGACAAGCCAACCGTGGCGGTATAAACCGATCAGATGGCCCAAACACCGCCAAAGCGTAAAGAACCGCCGGTCGAGCCGCTGAAGCGCGCACTCGGCGCGACGTGCCGCGCGATGTCGGGCGACAAAGACATGGCGGTCAACTTTGGCCCGGGTCCGCCGGATCTCGTCGGCCATACCATGCACTTGCCGGAAATGTCGCGCGTGCCGACCCGGCGCGAGATCGCCGTGGTGCGCGGCTGGGCGGATGGCCTTGCGCTGCGGGCGGCGTTTCACAATCCGAAACTGCACGCGCGCAATTCACCGTCGCAAGGTCCAGCGCGTGCGGTTTATGATGCGATCGAGCGGACCCGCATCGAAGCCGTCGGGGCGGCGCGGATGGATGGCGTTGCGCAGAATCTTACGGCGCGATTGCAGGATTATTATGCGCAGCCGCGGTTCACGGAAGCCCGGACCGATCGTACGGCGCCTCTGGAAGAGGCCGTTGCGCTATTGCTGCGCGAGCACCTGACCGGCCAGGCGCCGCCATCGCCGACGGCGGCGGCCATTGCTGACGCTTGGCGCATGTCGGTTGAGCAGCGGGGCGGGTCGACGCTTGGCCGGATGTCCGACCTCATCGAGGACCAGGACGCGTTTGGACGTCTCGCGCGCGAGCTGTTGCGCTCGCTCGATCTGACCAGCGAAGACGATATCGAAGCGTCACAGGCCGAGACCGAGACCGAAGAGCCGCCGCCGTCGGAGGGCGGATCAGAGGAAGCCGAGGACAGCGAGACGGGCTCGCAGGGCCAAGACCAGACCGAGGAACAGCAACACGAGGACGGCGAAGCGGGCGAGACCGAGGAGAGCACCGAGGCTGCGCCGAGCGACCAGGACGAACGCGACAGCGACAGCGATGCCGAGGACGCCGAGGAAGCGCCTGCGCCGTGGCGGCCCAACACCACCGTGCTCGAGGACCCGGAGCGGTTCGGCTACAAGGTGTTCACGCGCGCGTTCGACGAGGAGGTCGATGCAGCCGATCTCGCCTCGCCTGACGAACTGGATCGGTTGCGCGGGTTTCTCGACAAGGAATTACGCAATTTGTCATCGGCGGTTGCGCGTCTCGCCAACCGGCTGCAGCGCAAGCTGCTCGCCCAGCAGAACCTCGCGTGGGATTTTGATCTCGAAGAAGGCACGCTTGATGCCGCGCGGTTGACGCGCATCGTGATGGACCCGATGCACGCGCTGTCGTTCAAGGCCGAACGCGACACCGACTTCCGCGATACGGTGGTGACGATCCTCATCGACAATTCGGGATCGATGCGCGGCCGCCCGATCATGGTCGCGGCGTGTTGCGGGGACATCCTTGCGCGCACGCTCGAACGGTGCGGCGTAAAGGTCGAGATCCTCGGCTTTACCACGCGGGCATGGAAGGGCGGGCAGGCGCGCGAACGGTGGTTGGCCGATGGCAAGCCAGCCAACCCCGGACGGCTTAACGACTTACGCCACATCGTCTACAAACGGGCGGATGCCCCGTGGCGGCGGTCGAAGCGATCGCTGGCGCTGATGATGCGCGAGGGGTTGCTCAAGGAAAATATCGACGGCGAGGCGCTGACGTGGGCGCACGCGCGGCTATTGGCGCGGCCTGAACAACGGCGCATTTTGATGACGATTTCAGATGGCGCGCCGGTCGACGACAGCACCACGTCGGTCAATTCGCAGACCTATCTTGAGAGCCACTTGCGGCAGGTGATCGCCGAGATCGAGGGGCGGGGTGCCGTTGAACTGGTCGCGATCGGCATCGGCCACGACGTGACGCGCTACTATAAGCGCGCCGTTACGATCACCGACCCGTCGGAACTTGCCGGCGCGATGACCGACAAGCTCGTCGAATTGTTCGATGAAGACGCGAGAGGCCCGAAGGGTGGTCGTTATCCCAGCCGCCGGGCGGCCGTCCGCTGAACAGGATACACGCCTCAAGATGGTGATCATCATCCTCGTGCTCGTCGCTGCTGTCGCGCTGATCGCGTTGCCGCAACTGTGGGTGCACCAGACGATCGAGAAGCACGCGAAGGAGCGCCCTGACCTGCCGGGTACGGGCGGAGAATTTGCACGCCATGTGCTCGACGGGATGAAGCTTCAGCACGTCAAGGTCGAGCCCACCGAACTCGGCAACCATTACGATCCCGAAGCACGCGCGGTGCGGCTAGAGCCACGGTTCTTCTCGGGCCGGTCGGTTTCGGCGGTGGCGATCGCCGCGCACGAGGTCGGCCACGCCATGCAGCACGCCGTTGAACTGCCGATGTTCGAGCGGCGATTGCGGATCGCGAAACAGGCGCAGGCATTGACCTGGATCGCGCAGGCGTGCCTGTGGTCGGCGCCGATTTTCATCATCTTGAACAAGGGCGTGACGGCGCTGGTGCTGAATATCGCCGGGTTCGCGCTTGTCGGGCTGCTGTCGTTTGCCGTGCAGGCGCTGACTCTGCCGGTCGAGTTCGACGCCAGTTTCAAACGCGCGATGCCGTTGTTGAAGGACGGCCGGTTCCTCGCCCAACGCGATCTGGGAGCTGCTCACGAACTATTGCGTGCGGCGGCCTACACCTATGTCGCCGCGCTGATCCGCAGCCTGATCACGATCCCACTTGCGGGTCGTGGCGTGAGGTTGTGAGGAGACGGGTGATCCTAAAGCATGATGCGAAAGCTATAGCCGTGGCGTTCGAAGCCCAGCCGATCGTAGAAGGCGTGGGCGGCGTCGCGTTTGACGTTGGATGATAGCGCTAGCTTGTAGCAGCCGTGCGCGCGGGCGATATCGATCGCGTGGGCCATCATCAGGCGGCCGAGGCCCGCGCCTTGCTGGTCCGGGGACACCATGACTTGCTCGACCACGGCGGACGGTGTGCCCATGTGGGCGAGGTTTTCCATCACCAGCAGCGTGTAGGTGGCGATGATGGGGGCATCGTGCTGGTGGGCGACGTAAAGCTTGTAGAACGGGTATGTCGCCATCCGCGCGAAGATTGCATGGGCGGCGTCAAGCGGGAGCCGTTCGCCGTCGTCGACGCCGGGCTGGGCATAGAGGTCAAGGATCGCCGGGAGGTCGGCGGCCGTCGCCTCGCGGATGCTTACGGTGCTCGTCATCATATATGTATACCCTCAGCTTGCGATAGCCGCGTTTTACTGCGTAGCTGCCCCTCACCCGCGACGTCGATACTCGCTGACGCTCGCTCGCCGTCTTTTCCCTCTCCCCGCACGCGGGGAGAGGGGTGGATCAGCAGACATGGCAACCACGGCACCGGCGCTCCCTCGCCCCGCGCGCGGGGGGAGGGGTGGCAAGCGCTTGAGGCGACGCCGCGCACAGAATTCTTTTCCCCGCACGCGGGGAGAGGAGTAGATCCGCGCGCCGTAGGTGAAATTGCTCGATGTCAGCCGTATATCCGGGCGATCCAGCTTGCGGGTAGGCCCGCGAAATACAGGCCCAAGCATATGACGTTTTTGGCACTTCGCCGCGTCCAGCCTTCGCGGCGCCAGCGGTCAGCCGAGGTGATGGCGTCGGCGTCGAGCACCTCGAAGCGCGCCCGCCCGATCCGCCGGATGATGTCCACGTCCTCCATCAGCGGCATGGGTTTATAGCCGCCGATCGCCTCGTAGAAGCGGCGGTTGATCAACAGGCCCTGGTCGCCGTAGGGCAGGCCGAGGTTGCTCACACGCCAATGGACCATGGCGGTCAGGCGGCGTGCGGACGGGCTGTCGTCGTCGAGGGCGAAGCGGAACACGGCGGCGCGGTGTAGGTCAGCGTGGACTCGGTGTGGGTCGTCGCGGGCGCGGTGGTGCGTGCTGTCGGTGCTTTGGCGGGCGATGAATGCGTCGGCCGCCGTCATCCAGCCCGGCGCAAGCGCGGTGTCGGCATGGACAAACAATAGCCAGTCGCAGTTGGGATCCGTGTTGCTATCATGGTTCGTGTCGAAGACGTATTGTGCCCCGGTGGCGAGTTGGACGCCCCGACCGCGCGGACAAAGCACGACTTTAGCCCCGAGTTCGCGGGCGACGGCTGCGGTGTCGTCGCTCGATCCTCCGTCGGCCACGACGATGCGAATGCCATCACCCAAATGCGAAACGCAGCGCGGGAGATGCCGCGCTGCGTTCAGGGCTGGAATAACGGCTGTGATTTGCCTCACGTGATTGAACTCACGCCGTCTTGGCTCCAAAGCGGCGGACCGCGATCGGCAACAGCGACAGCAAACCGAGACCGACAAGTGCAGCGATCAGCGTCGGTGACAGCACGCCTGCGAGTGTCGCTTGGCCACCACGATCGAACACTTCACCAAGGCTAGCGCCGAACGCTGTGAACACGCTGGTGCCGGGGATGATGCCAAGAGCCGTCGCAATTACGAACGGGCGGAGTTTCATGCCGACCAAGGCCGGAACGAGGTTAACGGCAAAGAACGGGAAAGCTGGAACTAGGCGAAGGAACAGCAAATAGTTGAATGCGTCTTTCTTGAAACCGTCGGCCATTTTGGCGACAAACGGTCCGGCTTTCTCGCGCAGGGCATCTCCGAAGGCGGTGCGCGCCACGACGAACAGGATAGTGGCGCCAAGCGTCGCGCCGATGACTGTCAACGTCGCGCCGAGCGGCACGCCGAACAGGAACCCGCCAGCGACCGTCAGCACGGCGGCGGCCGGGAGCGACAGCGCGGTGACGGTGGCATACGTCGCGACGTGAAGGAATGCGGCGAGGACCGTGTTCTTCTCGACGAATGCGAGCAGGGCCGTGCGGTTGTCCTTCAGCGCATCGAGCGACAGATACTTGTAGGCGCCGGTGACATAGGCGGCACCAATGAGGCTCGCGAGAATGACGAGCGGGAGATAGCGTTTCAGGGTGGTCATGTGAACCTCAGCAAGTTGCGGACGATGAACCGTGTGCTGTCAGAAAACAATGTTGGCGTGTAGTAGGCGCCGGCCGCTCGCTTGGAGATTTCCGATAGGGTCGGGTAGGGTGCGATCATCGCGGTCATCGCCCCGATCTTGAGGCCGCTGGTGATGGCGAGGACCCACGGCAGGATCAGCTCGCCAGCGTTGAGGCCGACGATGGTGGCGCCGAGGATCTTGCCGTTTTTGGCGACCACAGCTTTCAGGAAACCATCAGTCGCACCTTCGGCGATGGCGCGGTCGTTGCCGGTGAATTCGGCGCGGACGATGCGGACGGTATCGCCGAACTTGGCCTTGGCTTCGGCTTCCGACAGGCCAACCTGGGCCAATTCCGGGTCGGTGTAGGTGACCCAGGGCATGGCCGCTGGCTGCGCCTTGGCTGGCACCCAAAACAGGATATTCCGGATGATGATGCCAGCGTGATAGCCGGCGAGATGGGTGAACTGGTAGCCGCCCGCCACGTCGCCAGCGGCGAAGATTTTCGTGTTCGAGGTGCGCAGACGGGCGTCGACGGTAATGCCCCGGGGACTGTATTTGACGCCTGCCTCATCCAAGCCGATGTTTTCGACGTTGGGCCTGCGTCCGGCCGCGACGAGAATATGCGAACCCGCGACGCGCTCCTCGCTGCCACCTGGGGTCGACAGCACGACAGCGATGCCGCTTTCACCAGCTTCGACGCGGGCGATTTTTATCTTCTCCCGCAGCACGACCCCTTCGCTTGTCAGGCGGCGTCGGACCACCTCGACGGCTTCGGGATCATCCTTGGGGAGAATACCGCCAGCGTCGAGAATGGTAACGCGCGCGCCCAGCCGACGGTGGGCCTGGGCCATCTCACAGCCGATCGGGCCGCCGCCGATGATGATCAGGTGTTCGGGCAGGACGGTATTGTCGAAGATGGTTTCGTTGGTGAAGTGTGGAACGCCAGCAAGTCCGGGGATCGGCGGAACGGCGGCGCGGCTGCCGGTAGCGATGATGAAGCGGCGGGCGCGGATTATCTTGCCGCCAGCCTCGACTGTGTCAGGGCCCGAGAACTTGCCATGGGCCTGGATAACGGTGCAGCCGAGGCCCTCGAAGCGCTCGACCGAATCGTGCGGGGCGATGGTCGCGATCACGCTTTGGACGTGGGCATTGGCCTTGGCGAAATTTATCACCGGCTCGGCGCCGTTGACTCCGAATTTACCTGACGCGCGGGCGATCTTGGCAGCCTTGCCAGCGGCCAACAGCGACTTCGACGGGACGCAGCCGGTGTTGAGGCAATCGCCACCCATTTTGTGGCCTTCGATGAGCACGACTTTCGCGCCCATTTGAGCAGCACCTGCTGCAATCGACAGCCCGGCTGATCCGGCCCCGATGATGCAGAGGTCAGTTTGTATCGTCTCGGTCATGTGAGCTTTCTGAAGGGGTTAGCCGCTGCAGGATGCGCCGCCAAGGACGCAGAATTTCGAACAGTTGCGGTGGTTGAGTGGAACGGGGCGGCTAGCAGCGTCGAGCGTAGCGCCCATCTCGAAATTCGGGTCGTAGGGGATTAGCGTGCACGCGACGTAGACCGGGGCGGCGGCTCCCTTGCGTTTAACCACCATGCGCTGCGAGGCGCACATCATGCTGTCGGGGGACAATTTGAGGATGCCCCAACAGGCCTCCGTGATCTCTGGCACTTGTGCCTGTGCGGCCATTTCGGGAAACAGGACGAGGCGCGCAGGGTCGGCTGCATCGACGGATATGCCCATATCGGTGAAAAATCGCTGGTATCCGGCGCGCAGGTCCATTTCGCTTTCCGCCCACAACAGGCGGCCGGCGATGGCGAGGTCAAAGCCGTTGTCAGCCAGCCAGCGGATCCCATCCATGGCAGGTTGCCAAGTGCGTGGCCCGCGCACCTGTTCGTGCTTTTCGGTCTCGTAATGGTCGACCGAAACGCGGAGGCGCAGCTTGCCGGGATAGGCGCGGTGGAGCGCGAGCAATGCCGCCTGCTTGAGTTGCATTGGCTTCATGGCGTTGGTCAGCACGAGCGTTTCGAAGCCCGTCGACAGTACGTCGTCGAGGATGCCGATCATGTCGGGGTTCATGAACGGCTCGCCGCCGGTGAAGGCGATCTCTCGCGCCCGCTGTGGCGCGGCGGCGACCTGCGCTAGAATGTCGGCGACTTCAGCGCGGCTGATGTAGACGAGAGCGTCGTTCTTGGGGCTGCTCTCGATGTAGCAATCGACGCAGGTGATGTTGCACAGCGTGCCGGTGTTGATCCAAAGGGTTTCGAGGCCGGTGAACGCGACGCTCGCGCGGCGCTCGCCCTTGGCGGTCCACACCGCATCGGTGAACGGCGCAGGCGCCATAGCGGCGATTGTGTAGCTCGAGGCCTTCATTGCGGATCTCCTGGCGGCGTCGTGTGGATTGCTGCCGGTCGCGTCGATACCGGGTCGTCAGCGAACGCCGTAGTTGTCTGTCAGGGTTGGCTACGTGGTGGCATATCCGGTTGTTTCACGTCCCGGGGCGCTTTTCTGTACGCGGTCTATCGGGCGCGCCCGAGCTGCCGGTACCGGCGCTGGCGGCGGCGCTGACGCGCGGTCCAAAAACGGCCTCTCGGCCAATGACATAGAGGATCTTGGTGCCGGCTCCAAAGACGCCGCGAATGGTGCCGGAGACTTTGGATTTGCCAATCCGCTTGCGGTATCCGGCCGGCATTTCGGCCGTGCGCAATCCGGCACGGGCGGCCTTGACTTGCATCTCCACGGTCCAGCCGTAGTCGGTGTCGGACATGGCGAGATCGCGCAGCGCACTGGCACGGATGGCGCGGAACGGGCCGAGATCGGTAAAGCGTACCCGCCAGATCAGCCGGATCAGCGTGCAGGCGAGCCAGTTGCCGAAGACCTGCTGTGGGGTCAGCGATCCCGCCTCACGCTGACCAAGCGTGCGTGAGCCGATCACGAGGTCAGCGCTGCCGTCGGCGATGGGTGCGACAAGGCGGACCATCTCGTCTGGGCGGTCGCTGGCATCGCCGTCGAGGAAAACGACGACATCGACGGCTGCATGGATGCCGCTTGCAGCACCCTCCTCCAGATGGGCAAGAGCGGCGAGGCAGGCGCGGCCATAACCTCGCACCGGTTCGCGGACGACGATGGCGCCATGCGCCCGGGCGACGTTGCCGGTGCCGTCGGTCGAGCCGTTGTCGGCGACGATGACCATTGCGACCCCGCTGGGGATCGCCGCCAACACGTGGGGTAAGGCCTCGGCTTCGTTCAGCGCGGGGATAATGACCGCAACCCGGAGGCCGCCGAACGGGTCACGCGGCGACAGGGTGGCGTTGCCAGTCAGGGTGGCGTTGCCAGTGGGGTCGGCCGTTAGCGTCATGTCGGGTAGCCCTCCGCCTTCGCCTGCTTCGCTATTGCGCCGCGCCGGAGATCCGCCAGGAGCCATAGCCACACCGGCAGACTATGGAGAAACGCGGTGCCGTACTGGAACGCCGGTCCAAACGAGTAATAAGCGGCGAGCGTGGCGCTGGCGGCCAATAGCGGGAAACTCGGCACGGCTGCAGCGAGGCCGAAGAACCACAGCGCGTACCAGGGGAACTGCGCGGGCGAGAGATAGAACACCGAAGCTGCTACGATGGTTGCGCGAATGACGAGATCGCGCGGGCTGCCGATCTTTGGGATCGCAACCGCGATGGCGATGACGGCCGCTGCCCCTGCAACGGCCATCCGCAGAGCGCGATTGACGACGTCGCCCTCGCCGAACAGTTGGGCAAGGCCGTAGCTGACCCAGGCGTAGGGCGCGTTGTTGATGTGCCAGGACGCGGCATAGGCGGTGAGGCCCGAGTGCGGGGCAAATGCGCTCACCGCCAATGGTGCCGTGAGAACGGCGGTGATGAGTGCGCAAACTGCGAGCGCGGCGAGCGCATGAGTAGGGCTATGCGCCAATGTTTGCCGGACGAGAACGGGCGCGAGCAGGATGGGCCACAGCTTTACCCCGGCGGCGAGCCCGAGGACCGCACCGGCCGCAACCGGGCGCGCGGCGATCGATAGCACGAGGGCGAAGAGGAGGGCTGGCACCATGACGATGTCGGCATGTACCAGCCCGATGCCGGTGTAGACGACCATCGGATTGAGCCAATAGAGCGCGATCAGCCATGGTGGATGGCCGAGGCGCGACAAGAGCACGGCGAGGGCCAAAAGCGCGGCGCCATCGGCAACCAGGAACACGGCGCGCAACCCGTCGATTTGGAATGGCGCAAGCAGGTAGGCTGCGGCGAAGACCACTTGCGCCGTGCCGGGATAGATCGTCCGCAGGTCGGGAAAGTTGACGTTTTGCAGAATGGCGCCGGACGCGTCGGCCAACGATTGCAAGCGCCGGTCTGACAAGCCCGCTGCCGCGACGTCCTTGGGTGCCACGGCATAGGGATCGCCGCCCGATGCGGTGACGGCGCCGTCCCACAGATAGCGATAAAAGTCGTCTTCCATCGGCGGCGTTGCGCCAAACCAAGCGAGCCGCATGGCGAGACCACCGGCGATGATCAACAGCAGGGCCGCACGCGTGGTGTGCGGGCGGCGACGCCAAGCCACCAGCGCTGCAGCCAGACCGATCGCGGCGGACCCGGCGAGGAGTGCGATTAGCGGGATGACCTCTTCGAACGTCGTTGTCCGTCGACCGGTGAGGCCCGGCGACAACCACACCAACCCGACTTGTGCGGCAATAAGGATGACAACGACGAGGGTAGCGCCGAGCATGGTGAGGTGTGGTGTCCTTAGCTGCCGGCTGCGGGAAGTTTATGACTTGTCGAGTGTCCGTGACAGCAATTGCCCCCAGTTGGCATCATAGGGGTGCAGTTCGACTGGCGCGGTGCTTTGGGGTGCCGCCAACCGGCCGCCAGTCGCATGCCAGCGGAAAATGCCTCCGCGCAGGTTGACGACGCTGCTCGCTTGTTTGGTGGCGGCCGCGATCCGCTGGGCGAGGATGCCGCTGCGGACGCCGACCGAGCAGTAGACGACGACGCGTTTGCCAGCGATCTCGGCGCCGTACGTTTCAAAGAACGCATCGCCCGACAGGCTGGGCGAGACACGGCGCGCGCCTGGAATATGGCTCTGGGCGTGTTCGTCGGCCTCGCGCACATCGAACACGACCGTGCCGGGATCGGCCAACGCGGCCGTCAATTCCGGCGCCGTGATCTCAGGCACCGGGAATTTGGCCGCGACCACCTGCTCGATGTCGGCCAATGTTACGCGCGGGTTCGTTGGATCCCAGCTTGTCAGGCGGCTGGAGTACGTCGACGCGATCAGATAGTCGAAAGCCAGCACTGCGACCGAGAGGGTCGCAATGCCAGCAATGCGTCGGGGCGACAGCGCGCTGCGAACCATGATCGTGCTCTGCTACTTTGTTTTGGTAATGTCGTTGAGCGACCAGTCGTAGGCGTGGCCGCCGACGGCCTTGACGCCATCGAGCTTCGCGCGCAGCGGCGGTTCAGCGTATTTCTTGAGGTGGTCGATGACGCCTGCGTCGGTGCCGCCGAAGTCAACTTTGAACCAATGGTAGATGCTCGACACCTGCAACGTGCCGTCGGGCTTAATCGTTGCACCGCGCGGATTGTTGACGAACGCGCGGGCGCCAGCGTCGAGATCCGCTTCCAGGGTCGCTGCCGCGAAAGCCTTGGGCGGCAAATTGGGGCAACCGAAGGAAGCGCAGTTGACCGAATAGTGGACGCGGGGATCCTTGAAGGTTTCGCGCATGATGGCGTGCTCGATTTCTTCGAGCGACAGTTCTTTGCCCTCCACGGTGACGCGTTTGGCAACCCACGGACCAGTGAAGGCTTTCGGGTCGAGCCACACACCGGCACTCTTGATGTCGCGGATTGATTTCACGGGGTAGTTGTCGAGGATCACCTTCAACGTGATCGCGTTATACAGGTTGGCCCAATAGGCAAACTGTTCGTTGCGAACCAATTTTGACGGGGCAGCCTTGGCATGGTCGGCGATCACGGCATCGAGGGCCTTGCGGTCGGCGGCCGTGCCGTGCCACCGGGCGTAGTCGACGCGGTTGACGCCGTCGGGCGAGGCCACGACATAACGCGCGAGCAGGGCTGTATAGCCGGTGGTATCAGGCGGGGCCGCGCTGGCTGAAGTAGCCATGACGAAGGCGGTTGCAACCGTGGCGATGACCCTTGCTGCGGTCGCGGAGATCTGCTCGAGGCTGAGTTGCAACGTTGTAGTCGAAATCATTTCGGCACCTCTTAAAGCTGGTCGGTTGCCGAAGTTACGGTCGTAATGGCCAGTTGTTACGCTTGCCAACCGGTCCTGGTGGCCGTGCCGATTCAACTTGGTGCAACCTCAAACCTGTTCACACGGGCTCTCAGCCCGACACAACTGGACGCAACGTCTCGCCGATCAGACGCTGGCGGGTATTTTCATCGCCAATTTCGATGTGGGCGACAAACCAATCCTGGACCATCTGGCAGACCCGCGCCGGCTCGGTCCGGGCGAGCGATTTTGGGTTGAGGAACACGGTCAGGTCCTCTTGGGTCCAGCCGAGTTTGCCTAACTCGGTCATCAGAGCGTCGTAGTCGGCCTTCTGCGGCTTTTCATATGTGACCGGCGTCTTGCGGCCTTCGGCAATGGCCTCGAAGATCGCGGCGACCTGGACCTGTATCCCTGGCGGCGGGCTTTCGGCGCCCTTGAGCTGCGACATCAGCGCGGGGGTCAGCTCACCTTGGGCGATGAAGTTGTAGCAGACCTGCGGGTTCGACTGCTTCAACTGTTTCAAGTTGGCGAGAAACGCGTTGGCGACTGCCATGAGGCGCGGAGCACTTGCCGATAGCGCCTGGGGTGCGTTCTGCCGACGAAGCGTCACGATGCGCTCGGTGAGCATTTTGCTGATTTCGTCTGGCGTTTTGTTTTCGGCCGACAGCTTGGCTGCCTCACGCAGACGTTCGCTGTACCAATCGGGGAACTCGCGTTTGATCACGGGCCAGTGGGCGGTGGCATCAAAGCCGCTCTCGATGTCGGCGATCTGCCCACCCGAGTTCGTCATCATACCGGTCACTGCGCCCGACAGAGACGCCAGCGCGCGGCGCACGGGCTCCATCGCGCCGGACTTCGTGATTTGCGGCTCGGCCGCGACGTAGACCCCGCCGGTAATCGCTAAGAGCGTGATGACCAACGCGGCGATGGCCATGCGGTTGGTGCGCGGCTTAGGCGTGTCCGTCTCATGCTCACGGGCGGCGGTCATCGGCGCGAGCGGGCGCCCGGTCGTGGGTGTGTGCGGCAACGCCGATTGCAGGCCGGGTCCGGGAAGGCCCAGGGCGGTTGGCTGGCTGCTTCCGAGGGTCGGGCCGGCGTATAAATCGTTGGGTTGCGTCGCGCCGGTTTGAGACGCGCCGGTTTGAGACGCGCCGGTTTGAAAGGCGCTGCTGGATTGCAGCGGGCCGCCGGGTTGGCCCATGCGTTCTGCGTAGGGTGGAGCCGGTGCTGGACGCCCGTCAGGTCGTCCGGTCGTGGGTCCGGTTGTCGGCCGTCCGGTCGTGGGTCGTCCAGTCGTCGGTCGTCCGGTGGTGGGCTGCGAAGTCTGTGAGATCGGACCTTGGATTGGACCGGCCGAGCGCGGCGCGGCAACGGGTTGCGGGGCGGGAGCTGCTGGTGGCGGCGGTTGGGAAACCTGGGTGGCGTCTGCTGTCGGAGCCACAGGGGCTGGCGGAAATACCGCGAACGCCGACCGCCATTCGGGCATGCCTGGGCGCCACACGAGATCTGTCTGGCGGAAATAACCGTGGGCCGCGATGGCGAGGATCTCCGCCTCGGAGATCGGGCCGGTCTGTTTGCCGTCGCGGGCGACGTACCAAAGCTTGGCAGCGTTCTCGGTGGTCATCGGCTTACCCCAACGCGACTTTTATACCAGACCGCGCGGACTGGTTATGCATGCGAGTGCGCCCCAAAGCGCTCCCGCACCCCAGCTGCGATCGCAAGTTTCAGTGCGTATCTAGCAGATCACACCACAACGGGGCAATTGCGCGGCAGCGCGCAGGCTCGAAGCTGCGGCTGCGGCAAGACGGTTTGTCTCCGACCGGCCGCAATGCCGAGCCGGCGAGGGCTGCGCGCCCGTCAAACGTCAGCCGTGACAACGGCGCGCGTGACGGGCCCACGAGGGTGCGGCTATACGGCCCGAACAACGAAACGATAACTGCCATAACCGCAACCGCCCGCAGCACCGAGACCCCCGACATGGCCATCGAGCGTACGTTTTCCATTCTCAAGCCCGACGCGACAAACCGCAACCTGACCGGCGCGATCAACGCCGTGATCGAAAAGGCCGGCCTGCGTATCGTCGCGCAAAAGCGCGTGCGCTGGACCAAGGCGCAGGCCGAAGCGTTCTACGCCGAGCACGCCGCCCGCCCGTTTTTCGGCGAGCTGGTGTCATTCATGACATCGGGTCCGATCGTGATGCAGGTGCTCGAAGGCGAAAACGCGATTGCCGCCTACCGCGAGGTGATGGGTGCGACCGATCCGAAAGACGCCAAGGACGGCACCATCCGCAAGCTGTTCGCCGTATCGAAGGGCGAGAACTCGAGCCATGGCTCGGACAGCGCGGATGCGGCTGCCCGCGAGATCGCCATGAATTTTGCGCTGTCGGAAATCGTCGGCTGATCATTGGAGATCTGATCGAACGGCACTGGGGCGCCTCCAGTGCCGGTTTCGTTTGGAGGGCGGCCGGGTGTGGCGTTGGTGCCGACGTGTCGTCACGAGACCGAACGCTCAGACGTTCGGCCGTCAGGTTCGAATTCGGCGATTTTTGAGCAAGTCGCGCAGTTCATTGAGCGCGACCTTGTGCGGCTGATCGGTCGTGACGTTGATGTGCTCCGTCAGCTTCTGGGTCAGATCCTGGATATCCTGATCGGTCAAAACCGCGTGATAGGACGGCAATCCTTCGACGGCGGCCGTGATCAACTTTTGAATATCGGCCGAGGAATGAAGCCGCGTGTCGGTCATGCCCTGCACGAGACCGGCATACAGCAGGCGGGCGCTCGTTTTGACCTGATCGAGGTAGGCGACGTGGATTTGATAGCGCTTGTCGTCTTTCAGGGTTGCGAGATACCGGTCGCTCAGATCGAGTAACGCCGCCGAGATCTTGGACTCGTAGACCATGAGCTTGGCGAGTTCGGCGGCATACAATTTGCCTTTTTTTATCTCGTTCCAATACAAGACGACGAGCTTATGAACTGCGGGCAGGGAACTGTCCAACCTCTGAAAACGGATCGTCACCGAGAGGTCGCGATTGAGGCCCATATGCAGCGGGATGTTGTCGATATTGACCATCCGCTCGAAAACCGACTTCGTCGCGGCATCCGATAGCGTTGGCAGCGCCAAACCATTGTCCTCAACGCGTTGAACCAGGGCACGGTAGGATGTTCCATCCCACGGTTGGTCGGTTGGCGGGTACCTCGCACTTTGCGCGTTGGCAGACTGGGCGGCGAGGCTCGCCCATAGCAACAGCCACGCCGGCACCTTCAAGATCTTGAACAGTTGTCCCATGCGCACTCCCTGGTTCGACCGGGCCGTTCGACACTTGCTGTGGACCACCGTGATCTGATCTATGTGGCAACAGTCTGATCAGGCGCGGGGGGCGGTGGCTGACGGTAGGCGTGACGCACGTGACGGACCGGCGGACGCTTACCGCCCGTCGCCGTGGCGGACGGGTTGAGGGGAGGGTGAGCTGGAGTTGACGGCGCGGCCGAGGCATCGCGCGCTCCTCCTTCTCCCCATCGCCCTTCGAGATGGGGAGAAGGTGCCCGAAGGGGCGGATGAGGGGCGGACGCGTGCTCCGAAATCGCGACGAGATCGTCGGCTTACCCACTGATCTCGAACGAGTAAGAACAATTCCCGAGCGAGTCGGCAAAGGGCCAAGAAGGGTGCATCGAAGGCAACGCGAATTCCCTCTCCCCGTCCTTCACGGGGAGAGGGTTAGGGTGAGGGGCGGCCGCTTGCTCGACGCCGCCGCGAGCACCGACCGTCTCCCGTGAGCCACCTTAACGCGTGCAGCTGACTCATACTCACCATTCATCGAATGTTCCAGAAGAGTCCGCTTGACCATCGATGGCGTCGATTTTTCAGTCTTCCGGGAAACGCTTTCGCCACACTTGCCTTGTCAGCCGATGGATGAGGCAATCATCGTCATCGAAAGTGCGTCGTTTGCCGGGCTGGAAGCCTAAGCGCTGGTAGAAGCGATGCACCCTCACATTGCTCGCCAGTGGATCGATCACGATTGCGGTGACCGTTGATTCTGCAAAACAGCGCTGAAACGCTCCCCGCATCATTGCTTCACCGTAACCCCTGCCGAGATCGTCGGCCGCACCAATCCAGATGTCTATGGCGCGCAGGTTCGGTTCAATCGTACCCCAGTAGTGCGTGGCTTCAGTGCATGGATCGCAGATGTGAAGCGCTCCAATTGGTCGGCCATCGAGTTCAGCTATGAAGTACTGAAAGTCGTCGGTGACCAATGCCAATTCGTCTGACCAGTTGGTATCGCCGAACGCTTTTGGTTCGTCAGCGTCATCGCTGGTCGCTGCAATGACATGAGGTTCGCGATCCCATCGGTCGAACCACGGTACGTCAGCGATTGTTGCCCGACGAAGGGTAATTCTGGGGTCAATGAGCCTGGACAAGACAGTCTCACTTTGCGTGTCAGCCAATCGGTATCGGTCGTGACCGAAGTACACCGCAGAGCGACCGACCTTCAATTGGACTCTATCATAATTTGGATGTCTCTTGTTGGCCCACCTCGGACAATCGTCAAGTGACGGAACAAAACGAGACTTGAGGGGACAGCGGACGTCGCAGAAGAACTTCGTGCGGATGCCGCCCCTCACCCCGACCCTCTCCCCGTGAAGGACGGGGAGAGCGACTGTCTTGACTGTCAAGCGGTTTGCCATGGTTTTTGGTCTCTGATGATGGCGTTGAGGACGGTCAGCAGTTTGCGTGCGACGGCGATGAGTGCGACGATTTTTGGCTTTCCCGCAGCGACGAGGCGATCAAAGAAGGCTTTCAAGACGGGGTTGTGCCGCTTTGCGACCATAGCGCCCATGAACAAGGCCGAACGCACCGCGACGCGCCCCCCGCCGATGAAGCTGCGACCGCGCCACGTTCCAGACTGCCGCGTGAACGGCGCAAGACCAGCGAGTGCTGCGACCTGCTTGCGGTCGAGGCGGCCAAGTTCAGGCATTTCCCCGATGAGCGTCCGCGCAATGGTCTTGCCGACGCCCGGCACCGAAGTGAGCAGACCCTCCGCTTCGCGCCAGGTCGGCGAGCTGCGCACCGCGTCGTCGATGTCAATGTCGACACTGGTCAGCTCTTTTTGCAACGCCTTGAGCAAGCGCATGATGCTTTTCTTGAGGCGCTCCGGCGCGCGTTTCAGTCGCTGGCCTTCAGCGCCGATCATCTGGATGATCTGGCGACGACGCTGGACGAGATCGGCCAACAACTGCGTTTCTGCATCCGGCAAAGCCCGCACCTGAGGCTTGGTCGCTTCGGCGAAATGTGCGATCAACGCTGCATCGATCGGATCGGTCTTGGCGCGCTGGCCGATGGCCGTTGCAAAAGCCCGAACTTGCGCTGGATTGACGACGACGACCGGCAGGCCGCCGCTCGCCAGAGCGGCCGTGACGATACTTTCAAAGCCGCCGGTTGCTTCCAAGGCCACGCAATGAGGAGCGAGCATCTTCAACTGGTCAACGAGCTCGTCCAGACCCGCGGCCGACCGTGCCACGACAAACGTTGTTCCACCGGGACGCACGGCCACGTCGAGGCGATCTTTCGAAACGTCGATACCTACGGTGATGGCATCCATGGCGACCCGTCCTTGCCTAATCGAGCTTCGCGAAGAGCGGCCCAGGCGACTGTTCGGGTTCGATGGAACAACGGGCGGGGCACCAAGCTCTCCCACGGTCTTTGAAGACCCAGGGGACATCGGACACCCGCCCGTCACCGCGTTCGGGAACTTACCAGAGTCGCGGAAATTCAAGTTACAAGGGGGCACCGCCTGCGCTGCTCGATGTCTCTGATGGGTCACGTGCAACGTCTTCACGCGCGTCTGGCCTGACCCCGCCAACGGCGGCTTCAGCTGCCGTATCAACCGTTACCAACCCGGCGTTTGAGCAAGCGGCCGCCCCTCATCCGCCCCTTTGGGGCACCTTCTCCCCGCTCGCGGGGAGAAGGGAGTTGGCGCCTCTCACGTGCTGGCAACACCAGCCGATCACGCACGATGACCCAGCGTTGGCCCAACCGTCCCCGACTACCCCAGCCGCTCGCGGAAGGCCTCGTAGCCGAAAGATTTAACGACGCGGTAGGTGCCGTCGGTTTCCAGCACGGCGAGGTCGGGCAGCGGTTGGCCGTTGAACGTGTTGTTCTTGACGAACGAGTACTGCATCATATCGCCGAACACGACGCGATCGCCGGGCTTCAGCGGCTTGTCAAAGGCGTAGGTGCCGATGATGTCGCCGGTCATGCAGGTGTTGCCGGCCAGGATATAGCGGTTTGGCGCGTTGGCTGCTGGGCCTGCCGAACCTGCCACCGACGACCCTGGGCTAGCATCGGGAATCGCGACGGCACCATAGATCGGCGGCGTGTAGGGGACCTCCAACACGTCGGGCATATGGCACGAGGCGGATGCATCGAGGATCGCGATGTCTTCGCCGTTGCGGTGCAGATCGAGCACGGTCGATACGAGATAGCCGGTGTCGACGACGAGCCCGGCGCCGGGCTCGAGGATGACCTCGACGCCGAACTCGGTTTTGAACGCGTTGACCGCTGCGATCAGCCGGTCGACATCATAGGGCGCGCGGTTGACGAAATGGCCGCCGCCGAAGTTCACAGCCTTGACGCGGCGGACATAGGGGCCGAGTTCGCGTGCGACATGGGCGATCAGTCCGGCCGAACCGTCGGCGGTTGCTTCGCACAGGGCGTGGACGTGGAGGATGTCGATGTCGTCCCACGGCGCGTCATCCAGCGTGTCACGGGTGGCGCCGAAACGGGAACCGGGTGCGCAGGGGTCGTAGAGCGGGCCGCCGAGCGTGGCCATCGAGTAGCCGGGGTTGACGCGCAGGCCGACGTGGATGCCGGACCCATCGTGGGCAGGGGGCGTGCGACGCACCAGCGGGAGGTAGCGCGCGAGTTGGGATGGCGAGTTGAAGTAGATGTGCTTGGCAAAGCCGGTCAGCTCAGTGAGCTCGGCCTCGGTGTAGGCCGGTGCGTAGACGTGGATCTGCTTGCCGAAATCATCGCGGCCCATCCGCGCCTCGTAAAGACCGCTGGCGGTGGACCCGTCGAGGACCTCGCGCATGCGCGGGAAGGCGGCAACAAACGCGAACGCCTTGGTTGCGAGCAGCAGCGTGCAGCCGGTCTCTCGTTTGATGCGGGCAGCCGTGGCGAGGTTGGCATCGAGGCGGGCTGCGTCGAGCACGTAGGCTGGCGTGCGGATACCGGCCGGGATGGCGGGGGCCACGTCTGTGCGGCTGCCCGCTGCAGGGGCGGCATGTGGTGTCGATGCGGTCATGTCGGCGCTCCATCTTCGCCGGCACGGCCGGGATCAGCGAGGCCGATACATAATGGCTTCGCCCTCAGCCGCAAGCGGCGCGTGCGCACTGGCCGTTGTGTCTGAGCCTCGAGCGATTTATTGCAGTATCCGATCAGACGCGATCGCTCCGGCGATCGGCTGATCGGATGAAACTGCACTAAAATCAAACTTCTAGAGCATCTTTATCCGACCGGTAAATCGCGAGAGCGATTCCGTCCGGTCGGATGATGCTCTAGGGCGTGTCGTCAGTTATGGATTCGGGCTGGACGCTGGGGAATTTGATCGAGGGGCAGGCGCTTGACGACGCAAGCCTGATCGGCTTGCTAGGAAA